>DASWNX010000036.1 GCA_036399055.1 Jatrophihabitans sp. | reverse complement strand
CTCCCCCGCATGATCCCCGCCTCCGTTGACGGAACGACCCTAACGTCAACATGGCGCAGGCGCTGTCCCGTGACCGCGCACCCGGGGGCCGCGTACGCAGACTAGGTTGGTGAGGAGGCCCGGCTCAATCAAACTTGAACTATTCCAGAAAAGGGCCTATGTTGATCGCGTGACGCCAGACTTCGAGGCACAGCTGCGAGCGGCCTCGTTGCGCGTGACCCGGCCCCGGCTGGCCGTGCTGGCCGCGCTGCACGACCACCCGCACGTCGACACGGACACGGTGATCGAGCTGGTCCGGGCGGATCATCCCACGGTCTCCCACCAGGCGGTGTACGACGTGCTGCGCGCGCTCACCGACGCCGGTCTCATCCGGCGCATCCAGCCCGCCGGCGCCGCCGCCCGCTACGAGTCCCGGGTGGGTGACAACCACCACCATGTCGTGTGCCGCTCCTGCGGTGCGATCGCCGACGTCGACTGCGCCGTCGGCCATTCTCCCTGTCTCACCGCCTCCGACGACCACGGCTTCGTGGTCGACGAGGCGGAAGTCGTCTACTGGGGCACCTGCCCCGACTGTTCGGAAGGAAGCGCATGAGCGACACCCAGGACCAACCCGCAAGCGCGCAGGGCGTGGACGACATGGCGGCGGCCGGCTGCCCGGTCGCGCACGACTCCGTGACCGCGACCGGCAGCGAGAGCGAGAATCCGGCGATCGACTCGCCGACGCCGAAGACCGGCGGCCGTCCGCACACCAACCGGGACTGGTGGCCCAACCAGCTCGACCTCTCGGTGCTGCACGCCCACTCGTCCAAGGGCAACCCGCTGGGGCCGGACTTCAGCTACGCCAAGGCGTTCGCGCAGCTCGACGTCGAGGCCCTGAAGCGGGACATCGTCGAGGTACTCACCACGTCGCAGGACTGGTGGCCGGCCGACTTCGGCCACTACGGCGGTCTGATGATCCGGATGAGCTGGCACGCCGCGGGCACGTACCGCATCCACGACGGGCGCGGCGGCGCCTCGTCCGGCGGACAACGCTTCGCGCCGCTGAACAGCTGGCCCGACAACGCCAACCTCGACAAGGCGCGCCGGCTGCTCTGGCCGGTCAAGAAGAAGTACGGCCAGAGCATCTCCTGGGCCGACCTGCTGGTCTTCGCCGGCAACTGCGCGCTGGAGTCGATGGGCTTCAAGACGTTCGGCTTCGGCTTCGGCCGTGAGGACATCTGGGAGCCGGAGGAGGTCTTCTGGGGTCCGGAGGACACCTGGCTCGGCGATGAGCGCTACGGCGACGAGCGTGAGCTCACCGGGCCGCTCGGCGCGGTCCAGATGGGCCTGATCTACGTCAACCCAGAAGGCCCCAACGGCAACCCCGACCCCCTGGCCGCGGCCCGCGACATCCGCGAGACCTTCGCCCGGATGGCGATGAACGATGAGGAGACCCTCGCGCTGATCGCTGGCGGCCACACCTTCGGCAAGGCCCACGGCGCGGCCGGCGCCGAGCACGTCGGACCGGAGCCGGAAGCCGCTCCGCTGGAGGAGCAGGGCCTGGGCTGGAAGAACAGCTACGGCAGCGGCAAGGGCCGGGACGCGATCACCAGCGGCCTGGAGGTCACCTGGACCTCGACGCCGACCCGGTGGAGCAACGGCTTCTTCGAGAACCTGTTCGCTCACGAGTGGGAGCTGACCACCAGCCCCGCCGGCGCCAAGCAGTGGCAGCCCAAGGGCGGCGCGGGCGCCGACACGGTGCCAGACCCCGAGGACGGTTCGCTGAACCGTCCGCCGACGATGCTGACCACGGACCTCGCGCTGCGCTTCGACCCGATCTACGAGCCGATCGCGCGACGCTTCCTGGAGCACCCGGAAGAGTTCGCCGACGCCTTCGCCCGGGCCTGGTACAAGCTGCTGCACCGCGACATGGGCCCGGTGACCCGCTACCTGGGCCCGTGGGTGCCCGAGCCTCAGCTGTGGCAGGACCCGGTTCCGGCCCTGGACCACGACCTGGTCGGCGAGGCGGAGGTCGCGGCGCTGAAGGCCAAGATCCTCGACTCCGGCCTGTCGGTCTCCCAGTTGGTCTCCACCGCCTGGTCGTCGGCGGCCAGCTTCCGCGGCACCGACAAGCGTGGCGGGGCCAACGGCGCGCGGATCAGGCTTACGCCGCAGCGGGACTGGGAGGCCAACGAGCCGGCCGAGCTCGCCACGGTCCTGTCCACCCTGGAGCAGATCCAGCAGGACTTCAACAGCTCGCAGTCGGGCAACACCAGGATCTCCCTCGCCGACCTGATCGTGCTGGGCGGCTGCGCGGCCGTCGAGCAGGCGGCCAAGAACGCCGGTCAGGACGTCACGGTCCCGTTCACGCCGGGGCGCACCGACGCCTCGCAGGAGCAGACCGACGCGGAGACGTTCTCGGTGCTCGAACCGACCGCCGACGGCTTCCGCAACTACCTGCGGGCCGGGGACAAGCTGCCGCCGGAGGTCCGGCTGCTGGACCGGGCCAACATGCTCAGGCTGACCGCTCCGGAGATGACGGTGCTGGTGGGCGGCATGCGAGCCCTGAAGGCCAACTTCGGGCAGTCCGACCACGGCGTGTTCACCGACCGGCCGGGAACGCTGACCAACGACTTCTTCGTCAACCTGCTCGCGCACGACACCGAGTGGAAGGCGTCGGAGTCCGCGGAGAACGTCTACGACGGCCGGGACCGGGTGAGCGGTGACCTCAAGTGGACGGCCACCGCCGTCGACCTGGTCTTCGGCGCTAACTCCGAGCTGCGTTCGCTGGCCGAGGTCTACGCCAGCGACGACGCGAAGGAGAAGTTCACGCGTGACTTCGTCGCCGCGTGGAACAAGGTCATGATGCTGGACCGGTTCGACGTCCCGTCCCTTCAGGTTCCCTGATGCCGATGTCCGGGCCGGCCGGTGACGGCCGGCCCGGACATCCGGTCCCACTGCCGGTCGCTGCCGTCGCCCTCGTCAGTCACCACCTCGCCCCGGCGAGCCAACCAGCTGCTGTCGGCGGCCGCCGGGCCTGGCTGGGCGTCGCCTCGGCAATGCGATAGGGCGCGATATTTACCGATTAGCGTATTTGGCGCTATGTGGAACGGGCCCCGAGCGGGCAGGTAAGTCAGACGTGTGTGAACCAACCCTGATGAGTGCGTTGGAAATCGCGTAAGGCGGCAGCGGCGCGCGTTTTGATGAGCTCCACTATCCCGGAGGTAAACAAAATCAACGACCGCGCGCCACATACCGATCACGAGCGCAATCCCGCACCCGCCTCCAAATTTGACCGTCGCTTGTTCCTCAAAGGCGCTGCGGGAATCGCCGCCGCTGGCGGTGTCAGCATGATGGCGCCGTCCGCGGCGCTCGCTGCCGCCAAGCCGCAGGCCGCGCCACGAAGCCGGGCAGCCGCCACGGGTACCGCGCCGCTGCCCAAGGCGCTTCGCTCGCAAGCCGCACTCGTTGAAGCCGGTGACTCCACCACAGCCTTCAGCGCCGCGCTCCCCATCGTCCAGCGGGGGACGACGTACCAGATGGCGCAGGAGGTCCGTTGGCTTGACGCAGACCACTTCGCAGTGGGCCGGTGGGACGGATCGATGAGCATCTTCGAGTTCCAGACAGCTCCCTACCAGGGCCCGCTGATCAACGAGGCCGTCAGCAGTCCCGCGATGCAGGGACTCAGGATGATCACTGCGTTGTCAGGAGCTGCTATCGCGACGTCGAATGACAGCTCTTCCCTCGCACTGTGGCGAGCGGGGGACGGGGATTGGGCGAACCTGACTCTCCGCGGGACCTACAACTACGACCCGGCGCTCGGTTCGGCGAGTTCGGGGGCGTGGGTGGCCGAAAGCCGTCTGGGCCGGCTTGTCGTCGGCCATGCCAGTGGCCATCTGTCGATCTGGCGCTATGACCCGGTCAGCGGCACGCTGACGTTCGAGCGAAGCGTCGATGTCACAAATCCCAATCCGGTCAATCCTTGGAATGATCACACGGTCGAAGACGTCGTCGTCGCAGACGCCGCCAAGGGCATTGTCGCCGCTGGTTCTGAGGACGGATACGTGACGATGATGCGCGCGTCCACGGGCCGCATTCTCTCGCAGACCCTCTTCAACCCGCAGGCCCAGCGTGGGATCAACGCCCTCTCTGTGGTGGATGACCGGCTGCTCGTCAGCAATTGCTCGGTTGGCCCCAGCGATTACAACACGTGGTATTACTCGATCAACGCTGATTGGAGCATCACGCTCCTGGACAAAGCCAACCTGCTCATCGACACGAGCCGTTCCCAGACTTTCAACTTCGACATCGTATGGGGCACCTACTCGGGCGGACGCTGTTGGTTCGCATCCACCGAAGAAGGCGCGCTGTGGATGGGAACGGTCACGCAAAGCTCGTTGCAACCCATCGGTTACCAGAGGGTCACTGCCCCGTTGGGCTCCGCCCTCGCCTTCCAAGGCGGCGAACTGGCGATGGTCGCCTACGACCTCTACCAGTTCACAACTGCCTAAGCCTTTGGGCAGAGCGCGGGATCACTACCGCATAAGCGATCAGTAACGGGGGTCCAGCGGCTCGGGCAGCTGGTCGAGCAAGGCCGCGTCCTCCTCGCTCAGATCGACCACCGCGGCGCGGGCGTTCTCGATGACCCGTGCCGGTCGCCTGGTGCCGGGGATCGGGATGACGCAGTGGCTCTGGCCGAGCAGCCAGCGCAGGGCGACCTGGGCCGCTGTCGCGCCGAGCCGATCGGCGACCTCGAGCACGGCCGCCAGCATGCTCTCGTTCGCGCGTAGCGCCTCCGGCTGGAACCGCGGGTTGTCCCGGCGCCAGTCATCGGCAGGCAGGTCGGCCGCCGAGCGGATCGCGCCGGTGAGGTAGCCGCGCCCGAGCGGTGAGTAGGCCAGCAGGGCGGCGTCGTGCTCCTGACACCAGCTCAGCACGCCGTCGCGAACCGGATTCCGGGTCCAGAGGCTGAACTCCGATTGCACCGCGGCTATCGGCGCGATCCGCGCGGCGCGGTCGAGCTCGTCCACGCTCACCTCCGACAGCCCGATCGCGCGCACCTTGCCGGCCTGGACGAGTTCGGCCATCGCGCCCACGCTGTCCTCGACGGGGACGCCGGGATCGACGCGGTGCAGCTGGTACAGGTCGATGCGGTCGGTTCGCAGCCGCCGCAGCGAGGCCTCGCAGGCGGCGCGGATGTGCGCAGGCGAGCCGTCGCGGCGGTACTGCGAGGCGCCGTCGACGACAAGGCCGGCCTTGGTGGCGATAAAGGCCTCCTCGCGCCGTCGGCCCAGGGCCCGCCCGAGCAGCGTCTCGTTGGTGAACGGCCCGTAGATGTCGGCGGTGTCGAAGAGGGTGACCTGGTGGTCCAGGGCTGCCACGATCGCCGCGACGGCCTCGTCGTCGTTGTGCGCGCCGCGGTCGTAGAACCAGCTCATCGGCATGCACCCGAGGCCGATGGCGCTGACCTGACGACCGGCGATCGCCCGTTGTGGCATCGGCCGCAGTCGCACAGTCATCGGTGAGGCTTTTCCACGTGAGGCATGGTCTCCTCCTCCGCGGCGCCGGTCGCCCAGGACCCGCGGACGTGTCCGATGTGGCGCCGCATGAGCTGCGCGGCGCCTTCGGCGTCGCCGTCCCTGATCAGGTCGAGCAACTCGGTGTGCTCGCGCGAGGTGGGCAGCAGCTGTCCGGAGTCGGCCAGGCGAGCCATGCCGTACAGGCGGGACCGGACTCGCAATGACTGGACGGTGGAGACCAGCGTCTTGTTGGAGAGCAGGCCGAGCAGCGCCGTGTGGAACTCCAGGTCGGCCTTGTTATGGGCGACCATGTCGTTGCGCACGGCCGCGCGCTCGATCTGCGCGGCCAGGTGCTGCAACCTCTCGTGCTCCTCGTCGCTCAGCCCCCGCCGGGCCAGTGCGCGCACCGAGGGCACCTCGATCAGCAGCCGCAACTCGGTGAGCTCGTCGAGCTCCTCGGCGGCGAGCTCCACGACCCGGAACCCCTTGTTGCGGACGGTCTCGACCAGGCCTTGGTTGACCAGGTCGAGGACGGCCTCGCGCACCGGCGTGGCCGACATGCCCAACCGCGCGGCCAGCGTCGGGGCGGAGTACACGACATGAGGCCGCAGCTCGCCGGCGATGATCGCGGCCTGCAGGGTCTTGATGGCCTCGTCGCGCAGGCTGGTCCGGACGGCAGTGGCCTGCAGGGTCAGGGTGTCCTCGGCGTCGATGCCCGATGTCATGGCGAGCGCCTCAGCCGGCTTCGATGGTGACCGTGTGAAGGCTGGTGTAGATGTCCACCGCGGCCTTGCCCTGCTCCTTCGTGCCGTAGCTGGAGGCCTTCACGCCGCCGAACGGCAGGTAGAAGTCGACTCCGGTGGTCGGCGCGTTGACCTTGATCATTCCCGCGTCCAACCGGTTCACCGCGTCCAGGACGCCGGTGATGTCGCGGGTGTGCAGACCGGCCACCAGGCCGTGCTGGACGGCGTTGGCGCGGCTGATCGCCTGGTCGAGGTCAGCGACCCTGCTGATCGAGCAGATCGGGCCGAACACCTCCTCGCGCTCGAGCAGATGCTCATCTGCCAGGCCGTCGGCGAGCGTGGGCGCGACGAACCAACCGAGTTCGCCGACCTTCGATCCGCCGGTGAGCAGGCGCCCGCCGGCGGCCTCGACGCTCGCGGCGGCGGCCAGCACCCGGTCGCGGGCGGCCTGGTCGATGACGGGGCCGACCGTGACGTCCTCCCGCGCGGGGTCGCCGACCACGAGAGCCCGGACAGCCTCCACGAGGGCCTCGGTGAACCGGGCCGCCTCGCCCACGACGATCACTCGCTTGGTGGCGGTGCACTTCTGCCCGGCGTAGCCGGCGATCGCGGCCGCGATGCTGGCCGCGGTGGCCTCGACGTCGGCGTCGGGCAGCACGATCGCCGGGTTCTGCCCGCCCATCTCGGCCTGCACGGGTGCGCCGCGCTGGGCCGCTGCGGCGATGATCGTGGCGCCCACGGCGGTCGAGCCGGTGAAGGAGACGACGTCGGCCTCATCCAGGACGGCTCGGCCGGTGTCCGCGCCGCCGGCGACGACGGTGAACAACCCGGCAGGCAGGCACGGGGCGAGCAGCTCCGACAGCCGCAACGCGCAGGCGGTCGCCGGTTCGGCGGGTTTGAGCAGCACGGCGTTGCCGTAGGCCAGCGCGGGAGCGGCCTTCCACAGCGGGATCGCGAACGGGAAGTTCCACGGCGTGATGAGCCCGGCCAGCCCGCGGGGGCGCCGGGTGGTGAACAGCAGACCTCCGCCGGACGGGTTGGAAGTGGCGCCGATCTCCTCGAACGGCTGTTGGGCGTAGTAGCGCAGGATGGACACCGACCGCGCGATCTCGCCCCGAGCCTCGGCCAGCGGCTTGCCGACCTCGCGCACCGCGAGCGCTGCCAGCTCGGCCGCGGCGCCCTGCACGGCCTCGGCCGCCTGCCCGAGCGCTTTGGCGCGCCCGGCGGCGCCGGCGTCGACCCATTCGAACTGGGCCTTGCGGGCCGTTTCGGCTGCGACGCGCACGTCCTCGGGCGTGCTGGCCTGGACGCGGGCCACGATGTCGTCGGGGCGTTGCGGGGACGTCGATGTGATCATGAGTGGCTGCCTCTCGCCTTCAGAACCGGAAGCCGGCCGGGAACGGGTCGGTGGGGTCGAGCAGGTACTGGGCGGTTCCGGTGATCCACGCGCGACCGGTGATGGCAGGCACCACGGCGCTCAGGTCCCCGACCGTCGTCTGCTCGACGAGGCGTCCGATGAACCGGGTGCCGATGAACGACTCGTTGACGAAGTCGGTGTGCAGTCCGAGTTCGCCTCGGGCGTGCAGCTGCGCCATCCGGGCGCTGGTCCCCGTGCCGCACGGCGAGCGGTCAAACCATCCCGGATAGATCGCCATGGCATGCCTGGAGTGGCGGGCGGTCGAGCCGGGTGCGAGGAACTGCACGTGATGGCACCCGGTGATGTCGGGGTCCTCCGGGTGGACCGGCGACTTCGAGGTGTTGATCGCCTCCATGATCGCCAGCCCCGCCTCGGCGATGCCTTGCTGTTGGGCGCGGTCGAAGGTCAAGCCGAGCTTGTCCAGCTCGAGGATCGCGTAGAAGTTGCCGCCGAAGGCGATGTCGTAGTCCACTGCGCCCAGTCCCGGCACGTCGACCTGCTGGTCCAGAGCCAGGGAGAACGAGGCCACATTGCGGATGGTCACCGCGCGGGCGGCGCCGTCGCAGACCGCGACCTCGGCGACCACGACTCCGGCCGGGGTGTCCAACCTGATGGTGGTGACTGGTTCCACGACTGGCACCATGCCCGTCTCCACCAGGACCGTGGCCACCCCGATGGTGCCGTGCCCGCACATCGGCAGGCATCCTGAGACCTCGATGTAGAGCACGCCCCAGTCGCAGTCCGGCCGGGTCGCAGGCTGCAGGATCGCGCCGGACATCGCGGCGTGCCCGCGCGGCTCGAACATGAGCAGCGTCCGCAGATCGTCCATGTTCTGCATGAAGTTCACCCGCCGCTGCGCCATGGTGTCGCCGGGGAGAACGCCGACTCCGCCGACGATGACCCGGGTGGGCATGCCCTCGGTGTGCGAGTCGACCGCGTGCAACGTGCGGATGGACCTCATCGGTTTCCCCTTCTCGGATCAGCGGTTTTCGGATCAGCGGTTTTCGGATCAGCGGCGTTCGGGTCGGCGCCAGTCGCGTCAGCGCGGGCCGGCGGCTCTAGCGCAAGCCGGCAGCCAGCGCCTTCTCGGTCGCCTCGCGGATGGCGGCCGAGTCGGCCTCGGACAACGGCCCGCGCGGCGGCTGGCAGCGACCGCCGTCGATGGCGTCGGGGTTGAGGTCCATCGACAGTTTGATCGCCTGCACGAACTCGGTCTTGGAGTCCCAGCGCAGCAGCGAGTGCAGCGCGTAGTACAGCGGCAACGCCTTGTCCAGGTCGCGGGCCTGCGCGGCGGCGAACAGCTCGACGCAGGCGGCGGGGAACACGTTGGGGTAACCGGCGATCCAACCGGGCGAGCCGGTGAGGCTGAGCTCGAGGACGACGTCGTCGCTGCCGGTCAGCACGTCGAGATCCGGGACGAGCTCGCGCAGTTCGTAGAAGCGGCGCACGTCGCCGGAGAACTCCTTGACGGCGACGATCAGCCCCTCGTGGTAGAGCTGGGCCAGCAGTCTCGGAACGAGGTCGACCTTGGTGTCGAACGGGTTGTTGTAGGCCACGATCGGGACGCCGACCTCCGCCACGATGCGGTAGTGCTCGATGACGTCGACGTCGCGGGCCCGGTAGGAGTTCGGGGGCAGCAACATCACGGCGGGACAGCCGGCCTCCGCGGCCACCTCGGCGTGCCGGCGGGCCTGCTTGGCGCCGTAGGCGGCGATCCCGGGCATGATGACGAATCCGTCGGGCGCGGCCTGCACCGCGGCGCGCACCACGTCCTCGCGCTGGGCGTCGCTGAGCACCTGGTACTCACCGAGCGAGCCGTTGGGCGTCGCGCCGTCGCAGCCGTTGGCGGCCAACCACGCGATGTGGGTCGCGAACGCGTCGAGGTCTGGGGTGTCGTCGTCCTTCCAGGGCAGCGCGGTGGCGACGAGTACTCCGTGCCATGGCTTGCGGTCCATCTGGTGCTCCTTCGTGGTGGTCGTGGAGGTGGCCCGGCGGTGGGACCGGCTTCGGGTTGGTCTGGGGTGTCAGCTGTCCTGGCCGTGGCGATCGGCGGGCGCCTGGGCGAGGAGTCCGAGCGGGATCGGCGCCGCCACGGGCCGGTTGGCGCTGCTGGCCAGGTCGAGCGCCTGCCCGGTGCGCGAGGCCGTCAGGCAGCTGATGGCGTAGCCGCACACGCGCCCCTGGCACCAGCCCATGCCCGAGCGCGACAGCAGCTTGACCGACCGGGCGTCCCGGGCGCCGTTGTCGATGGCGGCGTCGACCTCGGCGACGGTCACCTCCTCGCACCGGCAGACCACGGTGTCGTGCTCAAGGGTGTCGAGCCAGAAGCGCGGCACGGGGTAGACCGCGTGCATCGCGGCCGCGAACCGGCGTAACCGGTCCCTGGTCCGGATGGCTGTCTCGACGACCCGGTCGGGTCGAGCCGGTGCTGCGGTGGTCTGACCGACAGCGCACTGGCCGGCGGCGCGCGCGGCGTAGAACCCGGCGATGACGCCCTCGGCGACCGCCAGTTGGGCGCCGCCGACGCCGGTGGTCTCCCCGGCTGCGTACACGCGCGGGTCACTGGTCTGCTGGGTGCTGTCGGTGGTGACGGCCAGGGTCCCGTCGGCAGTCGCAGAAAGCGCGCATCCGGCTTGCAGCGGCAGCTCGGACTGGGTGGTGAAGCCGTACCCGACAGCGAGCACATCGACGGCTATGCGGCGACGGGTGCGGTCGCGGACCCCTCCGGCTCGGTCCAGGCGGGCGACGGTCACCGCTTCCAGCCGGTCCGCGCCATGCGCGGCGACGACGACCGAGCGGGTGCGCAGCGGTATCCGGTGGCGTGCCAGGCCGAGCGCGTAGCCACCGGCCTCACGCAATGTGGCCGGCCGCGGCGCGGCAGCCGGCAGGCGTCTGAGCCAGCCAAGGTTGCGGTTGGCCTCGTGCACGCCGAGGACGTCGGCGCCAGAGGCGGCCAGCGCGGTGGCGACCGGCAGCAGGAAGGGACCGGTGCCAGCGACCAGGACGCGGGGTCCGACCGTGACGCCGCTGCCCTTGAGCAATGCCTGCGCGCCGCCCACGGTGAGAACGCCCGGCAGGTCCCAGCCGGGGAAGGGGACCTGCCGGTCATAGGCGCCGACCGCTAGCACGACGACGGCGGCGCGCACGCGCAGCTCGCCTGGCCGGTCGGGGTCGCGGCGGTCGACGGCTGCGATCGAGCAACCCGACTGCTCGACCTGCAGCGACCAGACGTGGTGCTCGAGGTGGACGGTGAGCCGCCGTGCCGCGACGAGGTCCTCCAATCGGCGGAGCAGGTCATGGTAGGTCGCGACGTCGTGGTGCAGGCCGGACGGCTGAGCGAGCATCGACCGAGGAACGAGGGAGGAGCGCAGCGAAGTGGCAACGGAGCCGTCCAGGACGGCCTTGTCGTGGCGCCAGTACTGCCCGCCCAGCCGTGCCGCGGAGTCGATGAGGGTCGTGGCGGCGCCCTGCTCGGCTGCGTGCACGGCTGCGGCGAGGCCGGCTGGACCTGCGCCGATGACGGCCACCGAGGGCTGCGCGAGGGTGTCAGCAGGCGAGGTCATCGTGGCCTGTCCCGGTCTGGGTGCTGACCGTCATGCCGGGGGTGGCCCTGACCTGGCATGCGCGCTGGTTCGCCGCGCCGTTGACGCTGATCAGGCAGTCGTAGCAGACGCCGATGCCGCAGAACAGGCCCCGGCGGGTCGCGCGCCGGCGCGTCACCCGCCAGCTGTAGATGCCGGCGTTGATCAGCGCGGCGCCCACGGTCTGGCCCTCGGTGAAGTCGATCTCCCGGTCGTCAAAGGTGAATCCGGTCATGCCAGCTGTCCGATCAGGCGCTCCGGGCCGAAGGGCCGGGGGTCCACACGCGTCGCCCGCCCGGTGATCAGGTCGGTGATCAGCTCTCCGGTGGCAGGGGCCAGGCCGATGCCGGCGCCCTCGTGCCCGCAGGCGTGCAGCAGTCCTGGGACCCGCGGATCGGCGCCGATGACGGGAAGGTGATCGGGGCAGTAGGGACGCAGCCCGGCGTACACGCGCAGCAGCTGGACGTCGGCCAGCACCGGAAACAGGGTGATGGCCAGCGCCGCGAGCTGCCGCACCACCGGAAGGGAGATCCTCTTGTCGAATCCCACCCGTTCGCGGCTGGCGCCGATCAGCACCGGCCCCGACCGGGTCCCCTCGATGACGGGCGACATCTCCAGGCCGGGGTTGTCCGAGGCGACGTTGGCCACGTAGTCGGCCGAGTACACCTTGTGCCGCACGACCCGTGGCAGCGGCTCGGTGACCAGGATGAAGCCGCGCCGCGGCAGGATCGGCACCGCGGCGCCCAGCCGGGCCGATACCTGCCCACCCCAGGTTCCGGAGGCGTTGACCACGAAATCCGCGGGCGTCACTCCAGCGCTGGTGCGCACCCCGCTCAGCCGCCCGTCGGCCAGCACGCCGCCGATGACCTCGACACCGGTGCGCAGGACCGCGCCGTGGCCCCGGGCCGCGGCGAGCAGGCTCGCGGCGGCCAGCGCGGGCTGAACCTGCATGTCGCCCGGATAGAAGGCGCCGCCGGCCAAGGCGGGGGACAGGTGCGGTTCGGCCTCGTGGAGCTGAGCTTGGTCCAGCGGCTCGCTGGCCACCCCGAGGTCGCGCTGAACGGCTGCGAACGCCCGCAGCGAGGCGAGCCCCTCAGCGCTGGCGGCGACTACCACGCCCCCTTTGCGCTCGAGCTCGAAAGCCTCCTCGCCCAGTTCCGCGCCGAGTTCGTCCCACAGCGTCGATGACCGCAATGCCAGGTCGAGCTCTGGACCGGCCTGCTTGTCCGACAGCAACAGGTTGCCTTCTCCGGCGCCTGTCGTACCGGCGGCGACGGCCCCGCGCTCCAGGACGGTGACTTCCAAGCCCGCGCGAGCGCCGTAGAAGGCGCACGCGGCGCCCACGATGCCGGCGCCGACGACGACCACCCGAGTCATCTCAGTAATATGTCACACAGCACTGGCGATGAACAGCCAGCGCTGCGCGCGGTCACCGAGTCGGCGGGCCTGCCCTCTCGGTGTGCCGGTGGTCAGCCGCTTCGGCCTGGGGCTGGGCGTGCGCCTGCGGCTGCGACTGGGGCTGAGTAGGCGCCTGAGGGTGGACGTGCGCCTGAGGGTGGACATGGGCCTGAGGCTGGGGCTGGACGTGCGCCGGAGAGTGGACGTGCGCCTGAGGGTGGACATGCGCAGCGTGCGGACCAGCGGCGAGCCCGGCGTCGGTGCTTCTGGGCACACCGGCGCCGAGTGCGCTCTCGTGCAGGTCGCGATTCCTGATCAGGCTGAACACGAGCACCGCGCCAACGGCCGCCAGGAGCGCGCAGAACATGACCACCTCGGTCAGGCTGCGGACGAACGCGGCGTTTCCTGCCGCCGTGACCGAGTCGAGCAGGGCAGGAGAGATGCCACCCGGCAGGTCGTCTCCAGAGGCGAAGGCATGGCCCACCGAGTCGGCCTGATCGCCGAGCTGCTTGCCGACCGCCGACTGCGTGAAGTCGAGCACCACACAACGCTCGAACAGCGCGCCGAAAGCGGACACACCCAGAGCCACGCCGACCTGCTGGAACGTCTGGCCCATTCCTGAGGCCATGCCCGCTCGGGCCGGGCCGACCACGCCGATGGTCACCGCCGCGCGAGGCGGGTTGAACATGCCCATTCCGGCGCCGGTGACGATCAGGGCGGGCAGCAGCGCGGTCCACTCGCTGTCCGTGCTGACCAGGGTGACCAGGCCCAGACCGACGGCGATCAGCGAGATGGCGATCCCGAGGAGCATTCCCGGGGGGAATCGGCTGCCGAGCCGGCCGGTGAGGACCGCGACGACGAACAGCGTCAGGGTCAGGGGCATGAACCGAAGGCCGGTGTCCCAGGCCGAGTAGCCGAGAACGTTCTGCATGTAGGAGATCAGCAGGAAGATGGTCGCCAGGCTGGCCGCGTTGCACAGCAGGGTCCCCCACGCCACGCCGTTGAACGACCGGTTCTTGAACAGTGACAGGTCCAGCATCGCCGCGTCGCCCTTGGCGTGTTGCACGGCCACGAACGCGGCCAGGGCCGCCCCGCCGAATCCGAAGGCGAACAGGACCGGCGGGCAGTCCCAGTCCATCGAGTTGCCTGCCATGAATGCGAAGAGCAGCAGCGCGAGGGCCACTCCGAACAGGGACATCCCGGCCCAGTCGATGCTGCGGACGCGCGGGTCGCGCGACTCTCGCAGGCGTGCCAGGGCAGCGATAAGCACGACTGCCCCGATCGGCACGTTGACCAGGAAGATCCACCGCCAGCTCAGCGAGTTGGTGAGGAAGCCGCCGACCAAGGGGCCGAACGCGAAGGCGAGGCCACCGACGCTGCCCCAGATCCCGAACGCCATGCCACGGTCGCGGGCTCCGTGGTACTCCTGAGCGATCAGCGCCAGCCCGACGGCGAACAACATGGCTGCGCCGAATCCCTGGGCGCCGCGCGCCAGTTCGAGCATCAGGGGATTGACGGCCAGGCCTGCGACCAACGATGAGAGCGTGAACAGCACCAGCCCGTTGGTGAAGATCCGCTTGCGGCCGAGCTGATCGGCCAGCGAGCCGCTGGTGAGCAGGAAGGCGGCCATGGTGAGCGTGTAGGCCGCGATCACCCATTGCTGCTCGGCGAAGCTCGCATCCAGGGACTCGCGGATGTTGGGAAGCCCGACGTTGACCACGGTGACGTCCAGCAACAGCATGAACGTCGTGACGCACACGACGCCCAAGGTCCAGCCGCGCGCGGGCGCGCCGGCGGGATGGCCTACCTGGGCGCGACCGACCATCGACTCAGCTGACATCTACTTCTCCTTGTCCGGCCGTTCCTTGCGCCAGGCCCGCCACGCCGGCCGTGCGGCACAGCGTGGGCGGGCCGACATGGTGTGCAGGCCCTGGAGTCAGGCGTTGTGAGCCCGCTCGGGCTGCTGCTGCGGGGCGGCCGCGGGCGCGCAGCCGCACCCACCTTGCACGTCGCACGACGGCGCCCGGCTCACCAGCGCGATCGGCTGGATCCTCAGCTGCGCCGATGTGGCCGGAGCGGCTGAGGAGCCGCAGCCGCAGTCGTCGCCGCAGCCCGCCGCCGCCGGCGCGGGCGCCGCTGCAGGAGCGCACGCCGCCGAGCCGCAGCCGCAGCCGTCCTCGGCTGACGGGGTCGTGACGGGGCTGGCGGAGACGCTGGCGAATCCGGCCGGAGCGGCTGCCGAGCCGCAGCCACAGTCATCGCCGCAGCCCGCGGCAGCCGGCGCCGACTGCGGTTGGCTGACGGGTGCGGCGACCGGCGCGATGACCTGCAGGGATGAGTGCGCCCGCAGCAACCGCAGGCCATTGGCGATGATCACCAGCGCCCACACCTCGTTGATGAGCACACCCTGGGTTAGCGAGAACATGCCGGTGACCGCGGCGATGACCAGCAGCAGGATGACCGTGAGCGAGAGCACCACGTTCTGGGCGATGATCCGTCGTGACCTGCGGGCGAGCGCGACCGCGTAGGGCAGCTTGGTGAGGTCGTCGGCCATCAGCGCCACGTCGGCCGTCTCCAGCGCGACGTCGGCGCCCGCGGCGCCCATGACGATCGCGACGTCGGCGGTCGCCAGGGCGGGGGCGTCGTTGACACCGTCGCCGACCATCGCAGTCGTCCCCAGCTGCTGCTTGATCGCGGTGATCGCCGCGCTCTTGTCCTCAGGCATGAGTTCTGCGCGCACGCTCTCGATGCCCACCTGCCGGGCGATCGCATGGGCGACTCGCTCCCGGTCGCCGGTGAGCATCATGGTGTGAGTGATGCCCAGTGACCGCAGTCCCTCGATCGCGAGCACGGCGTCGGGGCGCAGCTCGTCGGCGACGCCGAACATCCCCACGAGCAGGCCCCCGCAGCTGATGGCGACCGGCGTCGCGCCGGCGTCTTCGATGGCGGCCAGCGCGTCGCGAGCCGTCTGGTCACCGCTGAGGTCGCCGACCCGGCCGACGGCGACCAACACACCGTCCACCGTGGCCTGCGCGCCGACACCCGGGATCACCAGGACGTCATCCGCCGGGCGGATCGAGATGCCGCGCTCGCGAGCCGCCTGGACGATCGCCTCAGCGATGGGATGGGTCGCGCCGGCCTCGACAGCGGCTGCCAGGCGCAGCAGCTCATGCTCATCGCGGCCATTGAGCGGGTGGCTCTGAATCAGGACGGGGCGACCGAGGGTGAGCGTTCCGGTCTTGTCGAAGGCGACGACCTGCAGCTTGGCCAGTTCCTCCAAGTAGGCGCCACCCTTGATGAGCACTCCGTCACGGGCGGCTCGTGCCACGGCCGAGACCACGCTGACCGGGACCGACAGCACCAGCGAGCACGAGCAGGAGACGATCAGCACGACCAGCGCGCGGTACAGCGCGTCGGCGAAGCTGATGTCGAACAGCATCGGCCCGAACGCCACCATGATCACTGCGAGAACGAGCATGAACGGCGTGTAGACAGAGGCGAAACGGTCGGCGAAGCGCTGGGCGACGCCTCGGTTCTGCTGGGCTTCTTCGACTTCTCTGATCACCCGGGCAAGCACGGTGTCCTCGAACGGCTTGGCGACCTCGACGCGCAGCGCCGCATGACCGTTGAGGGTGCCACCGAAGACCACCGAGCCCGGCTCGACCTCCACCGGCATCGACTCGCCCGTGATGGCAGCGGCGTCAATCCATGAGACTCCCTGGACGACGGTCCCGTCGGTGGGCAGCCGGGTGCCGGGGCGAACCAGCACCAGCTCGCCCACCGCGAGCTCGGCGACCGGCACGAGCTCGGTCACGCCGTCGGGGGTGAACCGCTCGGCGAGGGTCGGGCTGAGATCCATCAGCTTCTGGATCGACTTGCGTGCCCGGTCTGCCACAAAGCTTTCCAGGACCACGCCGAGTGAGAAGATCACGACTACGCACGCCGCCTCGGTCACCTTGCCGAGCGGTATCGCTCCGGCGACGGCGGCCACCAGCAGCAGGTTGATGGAGACTCGTTTGTTGCGCAGCATCATCAAGGCGGTGCGCGCCGGGTAGTAGATGCCGATCGCGACGGAGGCGTAGGCCAGAGCGGTCGCCAGTGGCTTGGTCTCGTCGTAGCACCCGGCGATCTCGACGATCACCAGCAAGGCCGCGGCGATCGCGAGAAAGATCATCTCGGTGCGCAGCCACCAGCGGGTCTGCTTCTTCTGCGGCTGGTCGGTCGCCGTCGGCGCCTGCACGGCCTGCGCCGGCTCCAGCACGAACCCGGACGCGCTCGCGGTCCGCAGCAGCACCGCGTCGTCCAGCGAGCTCACGGTCTCGATCGCCAGGGTTCCGGTCGCCGACAGCATCCGCACCTCGCGCACCCCGGGCACCCGGCGCAGCGCGGTCAGATCGCTGGCGCACTCGACACAACCAGAGACGACCCGGTAACGGCGCACCTCGGCGTCGGAATCGGCGCCGACTGTGCCAGCGCTCGTCGCCACGAATTTGGTCATCTGGGCCCGCCTTTGTAGATGAGAGTGCAGCTAAGCGACTCAACGCTAAGCCTTGGAGTCGACACCAAGGTCAAGCTCGAACTGTATTAAACCAGCCAATGCGGGACCGATGACACCTCAATTGCCCTTCCGAGTTGACTTAAAGCCTGGTTCAACCGCCACGCTGCAGCTTCACGAGAGGAGTTCCTCACGCTGCGCCGACAGCATGAGCTGAGTGGGGGAAGTGCCTCCCCGGCTGTGAGGGGCTTGGGCGTCGGCGCACATGTCGGCGCCGATGCAGTCGATCAGGTTGGCGCGCCCGACGGCGCCCTGAATTCAACGCCGGCTTTCGCGTGAACACAGATGTCCAGACCTTGGAAAGGCACTTGAATGGATGAGCGGTCCAGACGCGCGGTGTACGACGCTGTCGACGCGCTGGCGCTGCGGGTTTCGGCCGGCGTCGCTCCAGACGAGCGATCGGGCCTGATCAGTGACGGCCTGGTCGATCTGCTCGCGGCGATCACCGACCAGCCGTCCTCGGCCATCCCGCGGCATGAGCCGCTGCTGATCGAGTCCCTGCAGGCCGCGCACCTGCAAGCTGTGCTGGACGCGGCTCTGGGGGTCACCCTGTCACTGGCGGATCTGGCCGCCGGCGTCAGCGTCGCGACGGTGACGCGCCTGCTGCTTGAGAGCCCGGCGGGCTCTGTCGGCCTGGCGTTGCCGGAGGTCACGGCTGACCCGGAGGCCCGCTTCGAGCCCTTTGACTTGACCGATGTCCAGCAGGCGTACTTCTTCGGCCGCGAGCACGCGCATGAACTCGGCGATGTCGACGCCAGCTTCTACGTCGAACTGGCGACCGTGAACCTCGATGTCGACAGGTTCGAGCGGGCGCTGCGCGCCGCGATCGCCCAGCACGACATGCTGCGCGCGGTGGTGCTGGCAGACGGCAGGCAGCAGGTGCTGCGCGAGGTACCGGACTACTCGATCCTCAGCAACGACCTGTCGCCGCTGTCACCGGCGGATCAGCAGGCCTCGGTCCAGGCGCTGCGCGACGAGCTGACGAGCACTCGGCGAGACGTGGGCAGCTGGCCGCTGTTCGACGTGCGGGCAAGCGCGCTCGGAGGATCTGAAGGCCTGCTGCACATCAGCTTCGATCTGCTCATCTGCGACGGGGCCTCCTTCGCCCGGCTGCTGGAGGAGCTCGCCGGCCGCTACGCCGAGCCGGACCGGCAGTGGCCCGAGCTGGAACTCACCTTCCGCGACTACCTGAGCGCGGTAGGCCAAGCCGAGAACGGCCCGGACTACGAGCGCGCGAAGGCGTACTGGATGAACAGGCTCCAGGCTCTGCCGCCGGCGCCTGAGCTGCCGCAGGCCAAGCCCCTGTCGGCCATCGAGTCCCCGCGATTCCACCGCCGCAACCACAGGGTTCCCGCAGCGGCGTGGCAGGCGTTCAAGGACCGGGCTGCCCAGCGTGGGCTGACGCCGTCCACCGCGCTGGCAGCCGCCTACGCCGACGTGCTTGCCCGCTGGTCCCGGTCGGCGGAGTTCACCGTCAATCTCACCGTGAACAACCGCCAACCCGTCTGCGAGCAGGTCCGCGACGTGGTCGGGGACTTCACGAGCCTGACCCTGCTGCAGGTCAGCCACGACGGTCGCCAGCCGTTCACCCAGCGGGCCAAAAACCTGCAGGCCCAGCTCTGGCAGGACCTCGACCATCGCGCGTACAGCGCCGTCCGGGTGATGCGCGAGCTGGCCCGCAGATCCGGGCCGGCCGCCGCGGTCGCGCCCGTGGTGTTCTCGACCTTCGTCGGGGCCGGATTCAGCGACGACTTCGACCCGGAGTGGCTGACCGACATCGGCTACACCTCCGCGCAGGCCCCGCAGCTCAGTCTCGAGAGCCTGGTCCTGGAGTACCGGGGCGCTCTGAACCTCACGTGGGACACCGTCGACGAGGCTTTCGCGCCCGGTGTCCTCGACGAGATGTTCGCTGCCTACCGCGACCTGATCACGCGGCTGGCTCACGATGACCAGGCATGGGAGCTGTCGGACACGGTGCCCCTGCCTCAAAGCCAACTGGCGGTCCGGGATCGGGTCAACCTGACCAGTGGCCCGATCCCGGGCGAGCTTCTTCACCGGCTGGGCTCGGCGCTCGCCGAGCGGCGAGCAGACCCGGCCGTGATCACTGGCGACCGGGTGCTCAGCTACGCCGACCTGGACCGGCTGGCATGCCGGATCGGCCGTGGGTTGCGCGGCTCGGGCGCTGAGGTCAACCGCCTGGTCGCGGTGGTGATGGACAAGGGCTGGGAGCAGGTCGGCGCCGTGCTCGGCGTCCTGTACTCAGGCGCGGCCTACCTGCCCATCGACGCCTCACTGCCGGCCGACCGGATCCGCCGGTTGCTCGAGCTGGGCGAGGTCAACCTCGTCCTCTCGCAGAAGGCCGTGCTCGACCGGCTCGACTGGCCCGGCGATGTCAGCGTCTTCGCAGTCGATGACCCCGGTCTCTGGTCCGATGAGGACGACGCGCCGCTGGCGGACCCGCAGTCCAGCGACGACCTGGCCTATGTGATCTTCACTTCCGGCTCGACCGGCGAGCCCAAGGGCGTGATGATCGACCACCGGGGAGCCGCCAACACCTGCCTCGACATCAACACCCGATTCGGCATCGACTCCGATGACCGGGTGCTGGGGCTGTCCTCGCTGAGCTTTGACCTGTCGGTGTGGGACATCTTCGGAATCCTGGCAGCCGGGGGAGCCCTCGTGCTGCCCGAGGCCGACGCCGGACGCGACCCCGAACGCTGGGCCCGACTGGTCAAGGCGCACCACGTCACCGTCTGGAACACCGTCCCGGCTCTCATGCAGATGTATGTCACCTACTGCGAGGCCCAGCCGTCCCTGGGCGGGCTGTCCTCGCTGCGTCTGGTGATGATGTCGGGCGACTGGATCGAGGTGACGCTCGCCGACCGGATCACCGCGCAGAAGTCCGACCCGATCCAGGTCATCAGCCTGGGCGGCGCGACCGAGGCCTCGATCTGGTCGGTCTATCACCCGATCGGCGAGCATGACCCGGCCTGGAAGTCCGTGCCGTACGGCACCCCTTTGACCAATCAGAGCCTGCACATCCTCGATGAGTGCGGACGCCCGCGCCCGGACTGGGTGCCGGGGCAGCTGTTCATCGGCGGCATCGGCGTGGCCTGCGGGTACTGGCGTGACTCGAAGAGGACCAGCCAGCGCTTCAGCATCGACCCGGCCACCGGCCATCGGCGGTACTCCACCGGAGACCTGGGGCGGTACCACCCCGACGGCACGATCGAGTTTCTCGGCCGGGACGACGGCCAGGTCAAGGTGAACGGCTACCGGATTGAGCTCGGTGAGATCGAGCACGCGCTCGCCAGCCACCCCGGCGTCGATCGCGCGGTGGCCCTGGCCGACGGCAACCGGCTGCTTTCCTTCGTCACGGCCCATCCCGGCCAGGACGAGGAGCAGGAGTCCACGACCCGGGCCCAGGTGGCCGAGTGGCACGAGGTCTTCGACTCGCTTCGGGCAGGCTCGGCCGCCCAGACTGCCGGATGGACAGACACCTTCACGGGCCTGCCGATCGCGGAGCAGGACATGCGCTCCTGGGCCGAGGTGACCATCGGCAGGGTGTTGGCGCACCAGCCCCGCCGCGTCCTGGAGATCGGGTGCGGCGCCGGGCTGATCACCACCGGCCTGATCTCCGAGTGCGTGGAGTACGTCGGCACCGACCTGTCGGGGAGAACCCTGGACTATCTCAGCGCTCGCATCGAGCAGGCCGGAGCTCCCGGGAAGGTCACGCTGCTGGCTCGCGAAGCACGCGACTTCAGCGACCTGCCCACCGGCCACTTCGACTGCGTCGTTCTCAACTCGGTGCTGCAGTACTTCCCCTCGGCGCAGTACCTCTCAGACACCGTGCGGGGCGCGCTGGCGGCCCTGCGGCCCGGCGGGGTCCTTTACCTGGGAGACGTCCGCGACCTTCGCGCGCTACCGGCCTTCCACGCGGCGGTGGAGCGAGCGCGCTCCACGGCAGAGACCGACATCCGCGACGTCACCTGGCGGATCCAGGAGCGCGCTCTGACCGAGAACGAGCTCGTCGTCGACCCCCTTCTCTTCTGGAGCGGTTTCGGCGTCCCGGCCGCCGTCCTGCCGCGTCCCGGGCGCGACTGCACCGAGATGGCCGACTACCGCTACGACGTGCTGCTGTTCTCCGACAGCGCCGAGCCCATCACGTTCTCGGCGAGCGTGGACTGGTCTGACCGCGACGCCACGTTGGCCGAGCTCACCGGAATGCTCGGCGCCGGCGTCCGGTCCGTGCGGGTGCGCGACGTGCCCAACCAGCGGCTGGCCTCCGACGAGGCCTGGGCCGAGCTGCTCAGCGAGCCGACCGCGCTGGCCATGTCCTTGCCCGAGTACAGCGAGCTGGTGCTGCGCGAGCGCTGCACGGCGGCGGGCGCGTCCCCGCTGGAGCTGATCGAGGTGGCGCGGGAGCACGGCTACGAGTGCGAGGTCTTCTACCGCCCGGACGCCCGAGTGGGGGTGTTCGACGCGGTGTTCACCAGGTCGGCATTCGACGGCGCCGCGGCGGCGCGGACCTACGCGGCCGGCCTGGCGCCGGCCGCCGACCCGGCACAGCTCACCAACAACCCGCTGGCGGGCCGCCGAACGGTGACCCTGCCGCAGGAGGTCAAGCGGCACGCCAGTGAGATCCTGCCCGCCTACATGGTGCCTAGCGAGATCGTCGTGGTGGCCAGCATGCCGCTCACCGCCAACGGCAAGGTAGACATCGCCCGGCTGCGCGGGATCGCGGCCGGCCGCGGTCAGTCGCCGGCGCGGGTGGCCGACGCCGGTCCGCGTGATGCCACCGAGAAGGCGCTCGCGGCGGCATGGCAGCAGACCCTGGGCGTGGCCGCGGTGTCGGTGCACGACAATTTCTTCCTCACCGGCGGGGACTCACTGCTCGCGGTGCGCCTGGTCAGAGCAGCCGCCGAGTCCGGCATCACCGTGACGGTCGAGGAGGTGTTCGCCCACCCCAGCATCGCCGAGCTGGCCGAGTTCGCTCGAGGCCGGCAGCCATCCGACGGCGCGGCCGGCTCTGTCGAGCTGCCGAGGATCGAGCCCGCGCCGGATCAGCGCTGGGAGCCGTTCCCGCTCACTGACCTCCAGCAGGCCTACCTGCTGGGGCGCAACGGCTTCTTCGACCTCGGCAACGTCGCGGCGTCCTTCTACGTCGAGTTGAGTGTCGAGCACCTCGACGCGCAGCGGCTGGGCGCCGCGGTGCGCGCGATGGTCGAGCGCCACGACATGCTGCGTGCCGTCATCGGGTTGGACGGGCAATGGCACGTGCTGCCCGAAGTCGCGCCCTATGACCTCGCGGTCAACGACCTGCGGCGCCTCGATCAGGAAGAGGCCGAGGCCGAGCTGGAACGGGTGCGTCGCCAGACCAGTGCCCACATCTTCGATCCGGGCAGCTTCCCGCTGTTCGACGTCAGGGTGAGCCAGCTCCAGCAGGGCAGCCGGATCCACGTCACGCTCGACCTGTTGATCGCCGACGGCGGCACCGTCGCGGCGTTCTTCACCGAGCTGAGCGCCCGCTACGCCGACCCGGAGCGGACCTGGCCCGAGCTGGAGTTGACCTTCCGCGACTACCACCTGGCGATGGCGGGCATCGAGCAGGGCCCGCGCTTCGAGCGGGCTCGGGACTACTGGACCGCGCGAGCGGCCCAACTGCCTGCCGCGCCGCAGCTGCGGTTGGCGCAGGACCCGGCAGACATCCTCGACCCGCACTTCGTCAGGCGCACCCACCGCCTCAGCGAGTCGACGTGGCGTCAGTTCAAGCAGGCCGCGGCGCAGCACGGGGTCACCGCCTCGGCCGCGCTCGCGACGGCCTACGCCTCAGTGCTCGCCGCCTGGTCGGGTCGGGCGCCGTTCACCCTCAATGTGACGATCAACAACAGGCTGGACGTCCATCCTCAGGTGGCCGAGGTGCTCGGCGACTTCACGACCGTCACCCTGTTGGAAGTGGAGCAGTCCTCGGGGCGGGGGTTCAGCGAGCGTGCGAGGGCGCTGCAGAGCCGGCTGGCCCAAGACCTCGATCACAGCGAGTTCACCGGCATCCGGGTGATGCGCGAGATAGCGCGGTTGCATGGCCAGGAACGGGCGAACATGCCGGTGGTCTTCACCAGCGCTCTCGACTCGGCCGGCGCTGATTTCGGTCAGGCAGTGTCCGGGCTCGGTGAGATGGCGGCCGGGATCGTGCACACCCCGCAGGTGCACCTGGATCACCAGGTGTTCGAGTACGCCGGTGAGTTGGTGCTGAACTGGGACTCGGTGCAGGAGTTGTACGCCGAGCAGGACATCGATGACATGTTCACCGAGTACGTGACCCTGGTGCGGCGATTGGCTGACACCTCCGCCTGGGAGGCGCCGGATCTGGATCCGGCAGGTCCTCATGCGCCGGCCAGCCGGACGAGCCGGCCGGCGTTGGCCGCCACCCCCGCCCTGCCCAGGACCGCGAGTCAGAACAGCGAGGCCGAGAGGGTCCTGGCCGGCATCTGGTCGCAGGTGTTGGGCGTGGAGCACATCGATCCGACCACTGACTTCACTGAGCTCGGCGGTGACTCGCTGCTGGCGTTGCAGGTCATCGCCAGGGCTGCGGCCGTGGGATTGACGATCTCGCCCAGGGAGTTCTTCGCCAATCAGAGCGTCGCCGCGCTCGCCGCGATCGCGCGGGCCG
The DNA here is from genome assembly GCA_036399055.1 of Jatrophihabitans sp. NCBI lineage: Bacteria > Bacillati > Actinomycetota > Actinomycetes > Jatrophihabitantales > Jatrophihabitantaceae > Jatrophihabitans > Jatrophihabitans sp. The sequence continues at coordinate 177,121 of DASWNX010000036.1, read as the reverse complement.
AAGGGGCCGGCGTCCAGGACGCGGCCGTCGGCGACGCTGCGCTCGCCGCTGCCGACGGCGAAGTCGCTGGCGGAGTCGGGCTCATGCCCCGGCAACTGGCTCTTCTGCAGAAGTGGCGCCATCCCGCCAGGCACAACTACGTCCTGCTGTTCGACGTCGCCGAGCCCTTGGAGCAGACGGCGCTCAAGGTGGCGCTGCGTGCGGTCCTGCGGCACCACGACGGGCTTCGGCTGTCTTTCCGGCACGGCGAGTCCGGTTGGAGCGCCGCTGCCAGCGCGATGACCGACCTGGACACCCCGCTGACCTGGGTGGACCTCACCGCCGCGGCGGGGACTGCGGGCGCCGAGACGGTCAAGCAGACCTGCCTGGAGCTGCAGACGGGCATCGAACTCGAGGTCGCGCCGCTGCTTTCCCTGGCCTACTTCCAGTGGGCCGGCCGGCAGCAGTTGCTGATCGTCGTCAACCAGTTGATCGTCGACAACTACTCCTGCCGGGTCCTGTGCGAAGACCTGCTCACTGCCTATGGCCAGGTCGTGGCGAACGGCGAGGCCGCGCTCGCGCCTGCCGACTCTGTGCTGGCCTGGGCACAGAGCCAGCGGTCGCTGGCCGCTGACCCCGGCATCCAGCGTGAGCAGTCCTACTGGCGTGAGCTTGCCGAGCGGCCGGTCCAGGCGGTCTCAGTCGAGGTCCAGGCCCCCGGCACCGCCATGATCGCCCTTGACCAGCGCGCCACCGCGGCGGTGCTCGAGACCGAGTCGGTGGGTGACATCCTGCTGTGCGCGGTGGCCAGGGCACTCGGGCGCCGCGGCGGGCAGGACACCGTGCGGGTGGACGTGGACGCTCACGGCCGCGACGTCGAGGCCACCTCGTTGAACCCCGCCCGGGTCATCGGCAGGCTGTCCACCCGGTGGCCGCTGGACGTGCCGGCCTCGTGGGACCTGAGCCTGCGCGACGCGGCGAAGGCCGTGGCCGGAGCGCGTGCGCGCACGCCGGCCGGCGGGCGCCATCACGAGTTGCTCGTTCAGTTCGCCGCCGCGCAGGCGCAGACCACCCCGGGGCCGGTGCGCGTGAACTACCTGGGGCGCGCCGACGGCCTCTGGGCGCCCCTCGGGTTGTCCCTGAGCCCCGATCATCCGGGTCTGGCGCCGACCGGCGAGCCCGAGGACGAGCAGCTGGAGATCCTCGCCGGCATCGTCGACGGACGGCTGCTGGTGGCGTGCACACCCGGGGCGGCAGGCCTGCTGGAGGAGATAGGAACCGAGATCACCACCGGGTTGCTGGGTGAGCAGGGCAGTCTGGCCGTTCCGCCGGAGGCCGAGACGTTGCGGCACTGGCTGGGACACCGATAGCAAAGGCGATCACCATGACCATCGGACTCTCCATCGTCGAACGTCTCGCGGCTCAACCTGGTGATAGACCCCTGGTGTTCCTCGATGACGAGTTGCGGCCGACCCACAGCACGCTCGGTGAGCTGCGCGAGCGAGCCGACACGGTGGCCGGCGCGCTGCGCCGCCGGTTCGGCATCGGTCCGGGCACCCGGGTGTGCTTGCTCGGCCGCACCAGCCCTGACACGATCGCGACGCTTTTCGGCATCTGGCGGGCCGGGGCCACGGTGACGGTGCTGCCCGTCTCTCGCCGTGCCAACCCGGGCGACCTGGAAGCCACGCTCGCCCGCAGGGTGAGCGCGGCCCATGCCAGCCTGGTGGTGACCGACCTGGCGACAGCGGCGACGCTGGGGGACCTGGCGGTTCCGGTGGTTGACTTCCAGTCGCTGGGACATGGCTCTGCCGGCGCCCCGCTGGCGGCGCCCGACCCGCACGACATCGCCCTGCTGCAGTTCACCTCGGGCACCACAGCCCTTCCCCGGGCTGTCGCAGTGACCCACGCTCAGTTGGTGACCAATTCCCATTCCCTGTTCACCTCGGGTGAGCTGGTCCCCGGCGACGGCTTCGTGACCTGGCTGCCGCTCTATCACGACATGGGCATGATCATGCTGACCGGCGCCATCGTGCACGGCTACACCGCCTACGTGATGGACACCCAGACCTTCGGAGCGCGGCCCGGCGCATGGCTGGAGACCATCTCCACCTACCGCGCCGCCGCCACGGGAGCGCCGAACTTCGCGTTCGGGCTGGCCGGTTACTACCTCTCCCTGGGGCGCGCCCGCTATGACCTGTCCTCGCTGCGGGTCGCCTGGAACGGGGCGGAGCCCATCGACCCGATGGCGCTCGACCAGTTCATCGCGACAGCGGCAGAGCACGGCCTGCCCGCCACCACGATGGCGCCTGGCTACGGTCTGGCCGAGGCCACCCTGGCGGTCACCGTGGGCCTGCCCCACGAGCGCTACCACACGGTGACCGTCGATCGGCTCGCTCTGGAGGACGGCCTGGCCCAGCATGTCGAGGACGGCGGGCCGGGCCGGACCTTCGTCGACTGCGGAGCGCCGCTGGCGGACACGAGTGTGAGCATCACCGACGACGACGGCAACCCGCTGCCCGACGGGCAGGTCGGCTCGGTGCGGGTGCGGGGCCCGGGCGTGGTGCGCCAGTATTGGACCCCCGACGGCAGCCCGCATCCCACCGAGATCCTCGATGACCAGGATCGGTTGATCACCGGAGACCTGGGGTTCTGCCTCGACGGGCGGTTCTTCGTGTGCGGCAGGCAGAAGGACATGATCATCGTGGCCGGGCGCAACCTCTATCCGGAGGACTTCGAGTTCACCGCCGAGCGGATCCCTGGCGTGCGCCTGGGTAACGTGATGGCTTTCTCCCTCCCCGACAGCGAGGAGATGGTGGTGGTCGCAGAGACCAACCTGCGCGAGAGCGGGGCTCAAGACCTGGTCCGCGCCGTGTCTGACACCCTGGCCGCCGAGTTGTCCTACACCCCGCACGACGTGGTGTTGGTGGCGCCGGGGACACTGCCCAAGACCAGCTCGGGCAAGAAGCAGCGGCACCTGTGCCGGGAGCAGTACCAGGACAAGGCTCTGACGGTGCGGGCGAGCGCGCAAGGACAGGGGTAAGGGCAGATGCAGGCAAGGCAAGGCGGCGAGCCGGCCGCGGGCCAGGGGCCGGCGGGCAGCCAGTGGTTGCTCGAAGTCGAGGCGCCGGCGTCGCTGCCGACCCTGGTCATCTTTCCGCACGCGGGAGCAGGCGCGGCCGCCTACTGGAAGCTGGCCCTGTCGGTGCGCGACGTCGCCCAGGGGCTCATCGTCCGCCTTCCGGGCCGGGAGAGCCGGCTCACCGAGCCGCTGTTCACCGATTTCCGACCGGTCATCCGGGCGCTGGCCCCCGTGCTGCGCCCGCGGTTGAGTGGCGACTTCATCCTGTACGGGCACAGCATGGGCGCGCTGATCGCGTTCGAGACCGCCAGGCTTTTCTCACTGGCCTACGGCATGCATCCCCGGCGGCTGATCGTCTCGGGCATGGAGGCTCCCCAGGATTGCCCGACCGGCCATGACAGGCACCTGATGACCGACGAACAGCTCTGGCGCCTTGTCACCGACATGGGTGGGCTGCCGCCGGAAGTCGCGGCCGAGCCCACGATGCGCCAGATGCTGCTGCCCGCGCTGCGCGCGGACTTTCAAATCACCGACGAGTACGCCTTTCGGGCCATGCCGTTGCTCAGCTGCCCGATCAGCGCCTACGCGGGCCGGCTGGACGCCGAGCTCGCGCCCAGCGTCATGCTCGGATGGCAGGCCCACACCACGGGGGAGTTCGAGCACACCGTGCTGCCCGGTGAGCACTTCTTCAACCTCGACAGCGACTCCGGCTTTCCGGAGGCGTTGGAGAAGTTGCTGGCACGCTGAGGGCTACCTCGCTGGCGCCGTCGCGGTGGGGACTGCCGCGCGCCGATCACGGCGAGGCGCCGGCCGGGGGAGTCAGGCCGGTTCGGCCAGCGGCGGCTTCCAGACGCCGGGCTCTGGATTCGGGCAGTCCTGGCTGGGCAGCTGATCCACCATGTGCTGCAAATCCTGCAACAGCGAGGTCAGCCGCTGGATGTCGGAGCGGACTTCGTCCATCCGTTTGTGGAGCACCGTCACCGCGTCGCCACAGGGGCAGGTGCCGGTGTCTCTGATGCTCAGCAGCTCTGCGATGTCGCTCAGTCGCAGCCCCAGCCGCTGAGTGCCCTGGATGAATTTCAGCCGGTCGACCGCGTCAGGCCCGTAGCGGCGGTATCCTGTGCCGCTTCGAGGTGGCTCCGGCAACAGCCCGAGCCGCTCGTAATAGCGGACGGTGTCGGGGGTGGAGCCCGCCGCTCTGGCCAACACCGCCACCGTCATGCTGTTCTGGTCAAGCTGCCTGGCTGCCATGCTGTCGAAGTCTACGTGCCCTCTCACCGCGACGGCAGTCTTCGGCGCCGCCTGTGCCGGAGGTCGCCAGTCAGGGTCAGACGGCCTGGGCGTCATCGGTCTCGGCGGTCTTGGTCTCGGCGGTGTCGGTCTCGGCGATGTCGGTCTCGGCGATGTCGGCCAGCAGAGCTCCGAACTCCGTGCCGGCCATCTCCACGGCCTCGGCTTGGCTCAGCACCCTGCCGATGTGCTCGGGATGCGCGGCCAGGTGGCGTTCGGCCAGCTCCCGGCTGGCGTGGAACTCCGTGTGCTGGCAGGCGTAGGCGATCGGCCCGCTGCACTGCGCGGCGGCGAGCAGGACGACGGCGGTGGCGGGCTCCCAGACCCATTCCCCCTCTGTGGCCGTGATCTGGATCGGCTCTGTGGTCATCGGATCCCGTGACAGGACACGGGCGCCGCTGCGGGCCATGGCAGGGATGCCGAGCGCGTCGACTGCGCACATGGCGGTGAGAGTCGGACCGCCATCCAGCACGACCTGATGAGCGGAGGCCCCCGCCGAGAGCGGATAGGCGATGAGGATCTTCTCGCCCGCCGGGTCGAGGTGGACGAGGTCGGCGTGGGCGAGCTCGTCGATCACCTGCTCCAGATCGAGCCCGTTGGCCAGTGCCAGGCTGCGCAGCCGGGCCACCGCCGGCGCCCGGCCGGTGCGCAGGAAGTCGCGTAGCAGCTGCCGGTGGACCTCGCGCACCGCGGGCGGCAGCTTTCGCTGGCTGGCCGCGATTCCTCCGCGCGCGACGGCGTCAATGCCATCGGGCAGGACTGAGCCGAATCCGATCGCCGAGTCGGTCATGGCGCGGTCTCGGTGGCCGAGGACAGCACCGGCACGGCGTCGGAGGGTTCGGGCGACGCCGCCGCCGTGCGAGCCCGGTGCCGTCGGGTGGCCCACGAGATCGGCAGGATCAGCAGGCTGACTGTGACGCCGACGCTCACCACCGACCATCCCCACTGAATGCCGCCGACGACCAGGATGACCAGGTTGACCGCGGACAGCAGCACCGCCAGCACGACACTGAACTTGCCCCACCGGAAGCTGCCGGGTCGGCCAGCCGGGCTACGGCGCAGCACGAGGTAGGCGATCGGCATCAGCACGAAGACGATGAGGTAACCGAAGTTCGCGGCGGCGACGACGTCGACGACGCTCGTTCCGAACACCACCAGCATGATCCCGATGACGACCGCGTCCCAGGCGATCGACCCGACCGGGGCGCCGCGCTTGTTGATCTTGGCGAAGAACGTCGGCAGGTGTCCGTCCTGGGCCATCTGGTAGACGGTGCGAGACGATCCGATGATGAAGGTCTCCGCGCCGAGGATGAGGACGGCGGCCAGGCCGAGTTCGACGAAGATCCTCCCGGTCGAGCCCAGCAGCAGGTCGCCTGCGTTGGCGAAGACATCGAAGGGATCGCCCTGGATGCCCTCGACGCCGACGAGTCCGAACAGCGCGACCGGAATCGCCGAGAAGGAGATGAAGCAAATGACCGCCGACACCGACATCACCCGCTTCATCTTCTGTTCCGGCCGCCGGATCTCCGCGCACACGGTCGAGGCCATCTCCGCGGCGTAGGCGGACCAGGTGGCGACGAAAGCCCATTTGGCGATCAGCGCCAGCTGGCTGCCGAGGCCGCCGTCAGATCCTTCGGGCCGCACGCTGGGCAGTACCTGGGAGAAGTCGAAGACCTGGGGTTTGAACAGCGGCCCGAGCACGATCAACGCGACCACGCCGACGGCCACGAGGGCCAGGGTCGCGTTGATCACGGTGGACAGCTTCAATCCCATGGCGGTGATGAAGTACAGCCCCGCGCCGATGGCCAACGCCAGCGCCACCGGGGGAACGCCGGGCAAGAACAGGTCCTCGAGGAAGGTGGCCGCCAAGATGAGGTTGACGGCGATTCCCGGAGTCCAAGCGAACCAGTAGCACCACGCCGACAGGGCACCGAGCGTCGGCGAGCCCTGTGGGAGGGCGCGGTAGGCGAATTGCGCCGTGCCGCCGGCTCGATCGGGAAAGCGGCTGGCGAGCTCAGCGATCAGCAGGCACTGAAGCCCGCCGATGGCAGCTGTGGCCACCCACACCCAGATGGACACGTTACCCAGTTCGCCTGCCATCGCTCCGAGCGAGACGACGACCATGAGTGAGCCACCGGTGGCCACCAGCACGGCGGTCATCCATGACGAGGTGATGGGAAGGTGACTTCGTCCAGGAAACAACCCGGAGTCGGCGGATCCGGCGCTGACAGCGTCTGACGACGGCTTGGTTCCAGGATTGTTTCCGCGCATGTTTGCTCCATTCGAGGAGGGGGAGTCGCAAGCCTGAGGCGGCACTGCTGAGAAAGGCAGCGGTGAATCGCCGCCGGACCACGGGGGGAGAGCGAGGTCCGGCGGCGTGCAGAGGGCATCACGAGCCAGGAGGCTCGAGTGTTAGATCAGGACACCTGGAAGACGAAGGCAAGATCGCCTGGAGAATCGCCTCGCGGTACGGCAGACACCTGACAGGGGACTTAAAGTAGACCAATGGCCTTGTTTACACAACGTCCTACGCCGCAGACACTCAGGAGGAATGCGGCGAGCGCCTAGAACATGGCCCAACCGGGACTCAGGCCCGGGATTGCCGCCGGTCAAAACCGCGGGCGGAGTCGGATTGCTCGTCCTCGGGCGCGCCCGATGCCAGATGTCCGCCTGGTCCCACTTGGGGGCAGTCGCACAGCGCCCGGCAGTCGCAGTCCAGGGCGTAGTCGATGAGCTCGATGAGCCCCTCCAGCTGGTTGATCTCACGCTGGACCTCGCAGCGCCGGGTCAAGGCCGCACGCCGCCAGGCGCCGTCGCCCGCCAGGTTGCCGTTCAGCAGCTCAGCTATCTCGGTGAGGCTGAAACCGATCTTCTGGCACACCTTGATCGCCGACAGGCGATGCAGCACCGAGGCCGGGTAGTGCCGCCGCCCGCCGATCTTCACCCCGGCCTTGATCAGCTCGCATCGCTCGTAGTAGCGCAGCGCCGAGGGAGCGATCTCTGACAGGCTCGAGATCTCGCCAATGGGCAACAACCGGTCACTCACTGCTTTCCCCCGAGGGTTGACTTGAACCCGACTTCAACGGCAACACTACCTTCGGTTGGGGTAGACATCTAGGTTTCAATACGCATACAGCGGGTACATTACCCGCCCCATACATCAGGCTGGGGGCACGCGAGAAGATACCCTACGTAGTCATTCCGGGGAGCGGAGGAGACCGCTTTCCGGGGTGGGTCCGGCGTCACGCGGCGACACTGCGACAAAATCGCTCGACATTTTTCCTGGAGAGAAATCTTCAACGACGGCTTCGGAGATAAATATGGCGAATGTTCTCAAAAAGGCTTATAACGCAACTTGGGGCAAGTACGTCTTTGCCGGCTTATACGACGCGTTCTTGGCCCGAGTGGAGAAGCACGGCCTGTCAGAGAAGCGGGCCGAGATGCTGGCCCCCGCGTACGGGCGCACGATCGAGCTCGGCACCGGCACCGGCCTGAACCTGCCCCACTACCCGGACTCGGTCACCGAACTGATCCTGACCGAGCCCTACCCGCCCATGGTCGCCAAGCTCGAGGAGAAGGTCCGCGACTACCCCAAGCGCGTTCAGCTGACGGTGGCCGGCGCGGAGCGGCTGCCCTTCCCCGACGCCAGCTTCGACACCGTCGCCGCGGCCATGATCCTGTGCACGGTGAGCGATCCCAAGGTGGTTCTGAAGGAGATCGAGCGGGTGCTCAAGCCGGGCGGGCAGTACCTGTTCCTCGAGCACGTGCGCAACCCCGACCCCAAGATCGCGCGCCAGCAGGACCTGGTGCAGCACGGCTGGTACTGGTTGGGCAACGAGTGCCACTGCAACCGGCCCACCCTGGACACCCTGGCCGGGTCCTCGCTGGAGATCGTGGACCTCAAAGAGGACAAGATGCCCGGCGCGTGGAAGTTCATCGAGGCGATGGCCATCGGCCGCGCCGTGCGGCGCGCGGACGGCGCCGGCGCCCAGGACCTCGGGCTCGCCTCGGTCGGCGTGAAGAGCTCGGCGATGTCAGGCAGCAGCAGCAACGGCTCGGCGCACTGCGACGACTGCTAAGCCCTCAGCGCGCCTCTCGTTCTGACAGAGCGCGCTGGATTGACTGCGGTAGCCGGGTGGCAGGGACCACCCGGCTACCGGCAGTTGAGGCCGCGATCGCTGAGGCCGCGTCGGCGCTTGACGTCGGCGGCCTCGGCTACGGCCAGATCCTGCCAGCCCATTCCGACGCCTTTGAAGACGCTGATCCCGCCTGCAGCCGCTACCGTGCCGTTTCCGGCGGCGCCGGTGACCTCGGCGAGGTCGAGGAGCTGATCGGCGTTCAGCGCCCCTGACGCGATCGCTTGAATGACGTCACCGGCCTCGCGCAGGGCCGTCGAGCGTTCTTCCACCACGACGCGGCCGGCCCGCTGGAAGACCACGTCGTCGAGCTCCCTGGCGGCGGGCTCGTGGGAGCCGACCGCGACGACGCAGGCTTGTTTCCGTAGCAGCCGGCCGTCGAAGACGGGGCTGCGAGCGGTGGTGGCGCACACCACGATGTCGGCGGTGGCGACGTCTGCGCCGGCGCCGGCCATGGCAGGCACGCCCTCTGCGCGGAGCCGGTCGATCAGCGCCGCCTGGCGAGCCTGATCTCGTCCGGCGATTCGGACCGTCTGGATTGGACGCACCGCGCCGATGGCGTGCGCATGCCCCCATGCCTGCGGACCGGACCCGAACACCAGCAGCGTGCTCGCGTCCTTGCGGGCCAGCGCGCGCACGGCCAGCGCGGACTGCGCCGGCGTGCGCAGCGTGGTCAGCGCCGTTCCGTCGACAAGGGTGCGCGGGGTCAGTGTGGCCGCGTCGAACAAAAGGTAGACCGCCTGGATCCGCGGCAGCCCCAGGGCGGGGTTGCCGGGCGCCACGCTCGTCAGCTTCACGCCCACCAGGTCGGCGCTGCGCGCCGGCATCATCAGCAGCTGGCCGTGAGCCTCGGCGGTCCCGAACCTGGCCGGGCCGCCGGTCAGGTGGGCGCCTCGGGCAAGCGCCGCCTCCAACGCCGTGATCGCCTCGGTCCAGGACACCAGCGACATGAGGGCGTCGGCGTCGAGATAGGGCAGTTCTGCGGCCACGCCACCTCCCCGCCCGGTAGGACTCGCAGTGCTGGACACCTCGCAGTGCTGGACACCTCGCAGTGCTGGACACCGCGCGGTGCTGGACACCGTGCAGTGCTATACACATAGCACTGCCTGCGACACCTGGCACTGCCTGAGCTCGTCGATTGCGAGTGACCCGAGATGCACCTGCCGACGGGCGCGGTGAGCGTGACCGATTACCACACTGCCGGTGAGCCGTTTCGCATTGTCACAGCAGGCCAACCCGAGATTCCCGGCTCGACGGTCCTTGACCGCAGGCAGTTCGCGCAGTCCTCGCCCGAGGTCGAGGCTGTCCGTGCGCTGCTGGTGAACGAGCCGCGCGGTCACGCCGACATGTATGGCGGGTTTCTCGTGCCTCCTGACGATGAGGGCGCCCACTTCGGCGTGCTGTTCTGGCACAAGGACGGCTTCTCCACAGCCTGCGGTCATGGCGCCATCGCCCTGGGCGCCTGGGCCGTCAACACCGGCCGGGTGCCCGCGGCGCCCGACGGCGACACCGACGTCGTCCTCGACGTTCCCTCCGGTCGCGTCACCGCGCGCGTGAGCTGCGCCGGCGGACGGGTTCGGCAGGTGACGTTCGGCAACGTCGCCTCCTACGTCCTCGCCAGGAAGGTGCCGGTGAGCACCTCCTACGGCCCGGTGCTGGCCGACGTCAGCTACGGCGGCGCCATCTACGCCTCAGTCGAGGCGGCCTCGGTGGGGCTGTCGGTGACCGCGGCGCATCACTCGGAGCTGATCGCGGTCGGCCGCGAGGTCAAATGGGCGCTCAATGACACGGAGTGGGCCAGGCACCCGAGCGACCGGCGGCTCGACGGTGTCTACGGCACGATCCTCTATGAGGACCTCGGACAGGGCGCAGATGGCCCGCACCAGCGCAATGTCACCGTCTTCGCCGACGGCGAGGTCGACCGATCACCGTGCGGCTCAGGCACGTCGGCACGGATCGCCGTCCTCGCCGATGACGGGCGGCTGGGCGTCGGACACACTCTCAGACACGACTCGATCATCGACACCACCTTCCAGGCCCGGGTGGTGGCCGAGGTCTGCGTCGAGGGCCGTGTGGGCCTCATCACCGAGATCGAGGGCATGGCCTACCTGACCGGCACAGCGACGTTCAGCCTTGATCCTGAGGATCCCCTCGGAACCGGATTCCTGTTGCGCTGAAGGGTCAATCGTGATCTGGCCTCGCCGGCTGCGGAGAATCTGACGGGATGTCCGACTCTGGGCCGTAAGCCGGTTTAGGCACGGGACTTCAGCGCGAAGGGGCCCGCCGCGTGATCAGGCCTGTCATCATCGGCGGTACTCGCGCCGCCCCGGTGAAGCAAAAAGGACTCGCCGCTGGTTCGAGGCCAAGGAGACGACGATGTCGATGTCGAGTGCACCCGAGGTGACTTCTGATGAGTCGGGGCAGGACTGCTCCGAACCGGCTGGACTGGCCGAACTGCAAGTCGTCGACCTGGCCATCGTCGGTTTCGACGAGCTGATCGGCCTCTCCGACGAGGCACTGGAGACGTTCTCCGACGGCGACACCATCGGCACGCTGGACCTCGCGGCGTTTCTCGCGCCCGGTGGCGGTTGGGGTGGCTCGGAGGCGCCGGCCCGGCGAGCCATCCCGATCGGCAGCCGCAACGGCCTCACCGTCACCTCGCTGAAGCGATCCACTGGCAGCACCGGATCAGATCACCACGTCGGGCAACGGCAGTCCTTCGCCGTCGACCTGTCCAACGGCGCCTCGCCCACTCCGCAGATGCTGCGCACCGCACGCCAGATCGCCGCGGCACTGGGGCACAGCTGGCCGGCGAACGGCTACCTCCAGACCGCGACGACTGCCCGCGGCTATCGAGCGCAGCTCATCTATGACTCCAGCGTCGTGCCCAACCATTCCAATCACGTGCACTTCGGCGTGCGGAAGGTGCGGTAGCGGCGATGGGATTCGACGCCCGCATCGCCCGAGCGATGCTGAAACTGGGTTACCGGGTCTTTCCGTTCGAGGCCTTCGACCGGTCAGGCAACCTCAAGCTCGCGCAGGTGGACTTCCCGCCCGATGTCGACGCCGGACTCGGCCGGATCGCGTCCAACCCGCTCTGGGGGGACCTCTACCGCACCCTGTCGCCGCTGGCCGCCGAAGGCGTGTTCATGGCGGGAATCGGCTTTCTCAACGACCGGGTGCAGGTCGCGCTGTTCCGGGCGACCACCTCGGTGCCGAACCCCGCCGCGGCGATGAACTGGGCCTCTGCCTATCACGGCACCGTCGAGGCGACCCTGCACGGTTATGCCGGGCGGGCGTATCTCCTGGATCCGAACCTGCGCAAGGTGATCGACAAGGCTCGCGGCTACCTGCCCCCGAGCGGCCAGGGCGTGGGCGCTGACGATCTGGGCGCCGGTTACGGAGACTCCGACGCCGACACCACAATCCAGACCGAGGACGAGTACGCCCCGGCAGCCGAGCAGCCGGTCGCCGCCACCGGCATCAACTGGGTGGCGCTGGGCCTGGACCTGCTGGGTGAGCTGCTGGTCAACGTCACGGTCCGGACCAAGGTGCTGACCACGGTGTGCTGGTACCCGCCGAGCGTCGCCGATCAGCCGTTCGCCAGCCGGTGGCGCCCGATCCACGCCGCCAACCTGCAGACCGGGGTGCTGACCGGGCACCGGTCGGCGCACCTTCTCTGGAACCCGGTCGGGTCGCCGGTGATCTGGAGCGGGGCCGGCGTCAGCTGGAAGGGACCGGGCCTGGACATGCCGGCCGCCCCGGCCCAGTGGTGCCAGGCCCTTCGACCGCTGGCCAACTGCCTCGGCTCACCGCTGACCGCCTCGGACGCCTCGGAGGTCTTGACCGCTTCGGACGCCTCGGAGGTCTTGACCGCCTCGGACGTATTCGACGCGCCGCAACCGACATGAGCGCCGCCGAGCCCGAGCAGTCCGACCAGCCCGACCAGTCCGCCCAGTCCGCCCAGTCCGCCCAGTCCGCCCAGTCCGATGAGGCCCTACCAGTCAGTGCCGAGCGGCTGGCCACCCTCAAGCAGCAGCTGGCTGCCGGCTTCCGCGCGGCCGGCCGAACAGGGCTGGCCGAGGCGGTCGACGGCGCGGACTTCACCCTGTGGGTGCGACAGGAAAGCGGCTGGAACCCGCGGGTGGTGTCGGGACGAACCAACCAGGGCAAGGTCAACGGCGGCCTCTTCCAGTTCTGGTACGGCCATGCCTGGGCGCAGCCGTTCTTCTCCAGAGGCAACGATTCGCGCGGGGTGTTCACGATGCCGCCCGCCGATCAGGCCCGAGCGGTCGTCCGGCATTTCCCGCACGTCACCGCGGCGATGGTGCGCACGTACGCCCGGCAGATCCGCAACGGAACCTACCGCGGCTGGGGCTGAGCCAGCTGTTGACCGCAGTCCCCGGACCGGACAGAATCCGCATAACTTGACCTGAACGACCTGAACCCAAGCACAACCGGCGGCGCCGGCGCGTGCCTACCGGAGGTAGAGATGCTCGGACAACGCACCACCCGCAGAACCCGCATAGTCGTGGCCGGCTGCGCCTTGGCCGCCCTCACGGCGCAGCTGAGCCCCGCCTACGCCGGCAGCGCCCGGCCGCAGGCCGGCCCCGGCTCGACCGGAACCGCCAGCGTCTTCATGGTCAACCCCGTGCAGTCCAGCGGCAACCAGAACCTGGTCGATGACAACGACTCGGCTACCGCGGTGCCGGCGAGTGAGTACGCGACGGTGCAGCTGCGCAACCTCGACGGCTCGGGCTACCTCACCGGCAAGTATGTGAGCGTGCAGTCCAGCACCGGCACGCCGGCCTACTCCGCGACCAACACCTTCGTCTTCAACCGGCACGAGGACCAGTTCGAGCAGGTGATGGCCTACTTCTGGGTCAACCAGGCTCAGGAGTACCTGCAGTCCCTCGGATTCGGCACGACCCTGCGACCGGTCAACGCAGAGCAGCAGCAGGTGAAGATCAACCAGTACGGCGGCGACAACTCCTACCAGACCGACAAGCCGTTCCGGATCCGGATGGGCAAGGGCGGGGTGGACGACGCCGAGGACGCCGAGGTGATCGTGCACGAGTACGGCCACGCCGTGCACGCCGCCCAGGTGCCTGGCTACGGCACCAGCCTGCAGGTCGGCGCCATCGGCGAGGCGTGGGGCGACTACCTCAGCATCACCGTCGGCCTGGACGCCGCCCGGCAGTACGGCTGGCCGGTCAGGGCAGATCTGGCGTGCGCGATGGACTGGGACTCGGTCTCCTACACCAGCACGGCGCCGCACTGCCTGCGCCGGGTGGACACCAACCTGACCATGGCCGACAGCACCGGTCAGGTCCACCACGACGGCATGATCTGGAGCCGGGCGCTGTGGGACATGCGCAACAGCTACATCTCCCTCGGTCTGGGCAGCCGGCGTGCCGACACCACGATCGTGGACGCCCAGTTCGACTTCGCACCCGACACCTCGTTCAGCGCGGCTGCCAAGGCGACCTATGACAAGGCGCTGGCTCGTGACGGCGCCGCTGCCGCCAAGGCCGTCCGGACCGCTTTCGCCAACCGGGGCATCACCTTCTGACACGGCTGAACCTGTGACCGGCACGCGCTGAGCCGCTGACCGGACTGAACTCGGGCGGCGTCGCCTTCGGGCGGCGCCGCCCGAGTTCAGCCGCGGGGCCGGGTGAGGGTGAGGCACACCGACGACATCACGGGCCGTCAGCCGCTGGACAGCGCGACCCGCTGAACCACGTGCAGCTGCGAGTCGGTCTCGCCCGCGCGGCTCTGCGCCAGCTCGACCATCGCGATCCGGCCGGCCGCGGTGAACGTCATCAGCTCGTTGCCGAAATACGGCCCCGCTTCACGGGTCCAGCGCAGCTGGGTGCGGGGGACCCGTGTGACGACGCTGAGCAGCGAACGGGTGGTTCGTTCGGCCAGAGAACTCCAGGCCAGCCGGAATGCCACCTTCATCGCGGTCGGCACGTAGTTGTGCAGAGGTGAGCAGGTCAGCTGGTAGACCTGCGCGTGCACCGGCTCGTCATAGACCGCCCGTGCCACGTAGGCATGGTGGACGTCGCCGGACAGCACGCACACCGTTGCCGGGGCGCGATCACCTCGCTTGCCCTGGGCGACCTCGCGGATGAGGTCGGCGAGTTTCTCGAAAGAGCTGTGGAACGCTGCCCAATGCTCCAGATCAGCCGCCTGGCGCAGCGACTCCGACCATCGGGCGATCCGGGCGCCCCGAGCGCCGTCGGCCAGGGCCTCGTTCCACGATTCGATGTCGTGCAGCGCCCGCGCCAGCAGCCAGGGCAGCGAGGTGCCGACGAGCAGGTGGTTGTAGTCCCCGTTGGCCTGCTCGCTGATCCACGCCAGCTCGCTGTCTGAGACCATGCTGCGCTGGCCATCGAGGATCCGGCCGCACCGTGAGTCGATCATCAGCAGGCGGACCGGTCCGAAGTCGCGCCGATAGGACCAGCGGGTGCCTTTGGCGCCGTCGGCTTCGGCGTCGGCGTGCTCGGCGAAGGACCTCAGCAGCGGCTCGGCGTCAGCGCCGTAGCCGCGGACCTTCTGGTAGAGGGCGTCGGCGGCCAGGTCGTCGGGGGACAGGTTGCCCAGGTGCTGGTAGACCCAGTACGAAGACAGCGCGCCGATGATCCGCTCGGCCCACCAGTCGGTGGTCTGCATCTGGTCTCGCCAGGCCCGCGAGGTGTTCCAGTCGTCGCAGACGTCGTGGTCGTCGAAGATCATCGAGCTGGGCAGGACCGACATCAGCCATCGCACGTCGGGGTCGTTCCACGACTCGTCGTAGAGCCAGGTGTACTCCTCGAAGTCGGCCACCTGCTCACGGGAACCGGTCGTGATGTCACGCCGCTGGCGGATTCTCTGCTGGGTCGCCTCGGTGGTCTCGTCGGCGTAGACCTGATCGCCGAGCATCAGCACCGCGTGGGGCCAGTCCGCCTCGTCCTGGTCGGCCAGCTGCCTGGCCAGCATCATCAGGGCGTCGGGGTCGAAGTGGTCATCGTCTGCGACGGTGGCCGAGCGGGCGTAGCGGCACGAGCCGAACGCGATCCGAACCGGCGCGTCGGCGTCGATGGTGCGGATCCGCGGGCGCGGCCGGGGGTCTTCCGGCAGCGGCCAGACGGTCTCACCGTCGAGTTGAACGTCATAGGTGATGCTCTGCCCGGCGGGCAACCCGCTCAGCACCACCAGCGCGTAGTGATGCCCGGCCACGCACCAGGTGGACTCGCGCTGGCCGAGGATCTCCACAACACAGGACCGGTCGGTCTCGACCCAGATGGTGGCGTCGTCCTGTCCGACGTGGCGTAGAGCGGGACCCAGCACGAGTCGCGGGCTACCGGGCGATGGGCTTGCGGCGTTAGTCATGGTGGCCCCTTAACCCCAGATGCGGACCTTGACGGTCCGCCGGAATCCTACCGTCGCGGTCGGATGGGCGTGCTCGGCTCTTGCCGTGAACGCGCTCGAGCCCGCCCTCACCTCAGTGAGGACGGGCTCGAGCTGACGGCGCGCTCACCCGCGGGCAGGGGGTCTTAACCCCCTTGGCCTCGCGTGCGGTCGCCTCAGACGATCGGGGCGAAGGCCTCGGTGCCCGGGACCAGCGAGAGGCCGGGCATGCCGTGGGAGTTGGCGTAGGCCAGCTCCCTGGCCAGGTTGCCGACCCCGTTGGCAGCGGGCAGAGGCGCGAGCTGCACGGTCGACAGCGTGCCGAGGGCGTTACCAGCCGGGTCCATGAAGCCGGACCCCGAGTCGCCGGGGATGCCCGGGGTCACGGTGTACACCGTGTGGCTCCAGCCGTTGCCCTCATCGCCGAGGCTGAGGCCGGTCTTGGGCGAGAGCAGTTCGATCCCGCCACGCAAGATGGAGTTGCCGTAGCTGTAGACCTTGTCGCCGGTGGCGGTGCCCTGGGTGTTGAGCGCGACCGGACCGCCCCAGAACGGCACCGACGGGTTCACGTTGCCCACGTAGGGCGCGTCCACCTTGACCACGGCGAAGTCGTTGTAGGCGCAGGTGTCGGGGTCGGTCTCACCGGCCTGCCGCATGGCTATCCAGGACGAGTACGCCAGGGTTCCGGTGCCGACCTGGGTGCCAGAGCTGAGCAGGCCGGCGCCCTTGTTGAAGGTGACCGGGGTGCCGAGCGGCAGCGACTGGGTCGAGCAGCCGTCGGTGTCGGTCGCAGCGCCGGTGCCCGCGCAGTGCGCGGCGTAGCCGACGTAGGTCGACACGCCGTCGCTGAAGACGAAGTTGGCGGTGCACTGGGCGCCGTTGGTGAACATCTGGGTGCCCGGATGGATCGTCGCGCTAGCGGCTGGCGCCCAGCTCGCCGCGGCGTCGGCGGCCGGCACGGCGACGAAAACTGGGATGACGGCCGCGCTGGCCACCACGGCCAGTGCTCGTTTGAACCCGATCGACATACTCACTGGTCCTCCTGTCCGGGGACACCGATGTGTCCTTTGGTGAGGTAACGAGGCGCCGGGGTCGGGGTTACGGGGAGTAGGCGGGCGATCACCGACCGGTGCGCGTGGTGGCCGGGGCTGCCGAGTCCGCCAGCGGCCGGCGCGGCCTGACCGTTTCGTCGGGGCGGTCAGCGACCTGGTCGCGGCCCAGTGCTTTGGCCAGGTACATCGCCTGGTCGGCCCGGTGGAGCAGGCTCTCGGCGCTGGCGTCTGCCGGCTGCAGCTCGGCGAGGCCGAAGCTGGCCGTGACGCTGGAGCCGATCGCGGCGATCTCCTGGGAGCGCAGCCGCAGCCGCAGCCGCTCGGCGACCAGCCTGGCGTCGGACAGGTCGGCGTCGGGCAGCAGCACCACGAACTCCTCGCCGCCCACCCGGGCGCAGATGTCGGTGTCGCGGACGGTGTCGCGCAAGGTTCCGGCGACACTGCGCAGCACCTCGTCGCCGGCCGCGTGGCCGTGCCCGTCGTTGATCTGCTTGAACCTGTCCAGGTCGAACATCACCACGGCCAGCGTGGTGCGGGTCCGTCGGGACCGGGCGATCATCGCGGCGAGGGAGTCATAGGCGCTGCGCCGGTTGGCCAGGCCGGTCAGCCCGTCGTAGGCGGCGTGGAATTCGGCGGCGGCCTTCAGCCGCCGGAACGAGGCCAGCATGGCCAGCAGCACGATCGCCGACGCCATCACGGTCAGCGTCCTGCCGGTGTACCAGCCCAGGCTGTAGCGGTAGCGCGAGGAGTAGGTCAGGCACAGGTCGCAGAGGCAGACCAGCACCGCGACGCTGCTCCAGCGCTCAGGTCCCACACGCCCGCGCACCGCCCTGGCGCACACCAGCAGGCTCGCTATCACCAGTGGCAGCGCCACGGGGGCGGTCACCTTCGCCATGCTGCTGGTGTCCAGGCCGTGGATGAGCACCGGCAGGTGCTCTGCGTAGACCACGCAGCCGGCCACGGCGATCAGCGCCGCGGCGCTCATCGCCGCCACCGCGCCGACCAGCATCGACGAGCGCCGCCGGTGCTCGACCCGATCGAGGAAGGACCAGGGCGCCCAGGCCGCGCCGAGCAGCACCGGAAAGCCGACATGCCAGCCGATGTAGAGATAAGGGGCGACCGAGGCGGTGGCGGCCAACGGCGGATGGCTGGACACCACCCCGGGAAACGCCAACGCGTAGCCGGCCATCACCAGCAGCGACCACAGGTAGGCAAGCGACATCCCCAGCATCCTGCGGTCACCGCTGTCCAGGTACTCCCCGGCCAACAGCCAGACCGACATGATGTCGAAGCAGGCCACCGCGGCCAGCACCGCTGGGACGTAACTCGTGGTCGCTCCGAGCTGATGGCTGCCCAGCGGCAGCACGAGCAGAGTCACCAGCACCGCGACCGTCGACACGGTCAACGTGCTGCGGCGCGCTTTGCTGATGCCTTTCACATCGCCTAACATCGGCAGCCCGCCGCGCTTCACGAGGTTTAGGACGAGTGCTGCGCTCCGGGTGACATGGGCGGATTCAAGGCGTCGGCATGGATATGCCAGCTGCCGATACCAGGAGTTGTGATGTTGCCGGAGAACCAGCAGCCGACAGAGGCGTCGGGTGGCTTGAACGCCGAGGTCGACCGGCCGGCGCAGAAGACCGGTCGCTGGGTCGTCACCTTCGCCGACGCCGGAGACCAGAGCGCGCACGTCGCGACCCTGCGCTCGGCCGGTGTGTCGAATGTGGTCAGCTCCCTGGACTTCCAGGGCCAGGCGGTTCAGGTGGCCCAGACCGAGTCCAGCGACGCGGTCATCTTCAGCGAGCTCGGGGTGGCCGTGGTCTCGGCAGATCCGGCCCGGGCGAGCGAGATCCTGTCAGCCGCCGGTGGCGCGGTGGTCTCGGTGGAACCGGAGTACGTGCACCACGCGCTGGGCGGCCCTGGGGGCGATGAGTACCTGCGGGGCTATCGCGACGGGGTCAACGACGTCAGCGCCCGGCTGCTGGCCGACGCGGGCGCCAGCTCCGCGCGCGAGGCCCGAGCGCCGAAATTCGCAGACGACGCCCAGTTCAGCTGGGGGTTGCAGGCCAGCTGCGTCTCCACCTCGCCCTTCCTCGGCGCCGGGATCACGATCGCGGTCCTGGACACCGGTTTCACCTTCGGCCATCCGGACTTCGCCGGCCGCGACATCACCTCCCAGTCCTTCGTCCAAGGGGCCGCCACAGCCGAGGACGGGCACGGGCACGGCACGCACTGCGTCGGCACCGCGTGCGGGCCGCAGAACCCGGCCTCCGGCATGCCGCGCTACGGATGCGCGTCCGAGGCCTCGATCCTGGTCGGCAAGGTGCTCAGTGACCAGGGCTCGGGCGATGACACCTCTATCCTCGCCGGCATCAACTGGGCGGTGGCAAACCGGGCCGAGATCATCTCGATGTCCATCGGCGCCGACGTGCCGGAGGTCTCTCAGGTATATGAGGTCGTCGGTCGCCGGGCGCTCAACCGGGGCTGCCTGATCGTGGCGGCGGCCGGCAACAACGCCCGCCGCGATCAGCTCTCACTGCCGCCTGAGCAGCGCTTCGGCTTCGTCGGCATCTCGGCTAACAGCCCGTCGGTCCTGGCAGTGGCGGCCCTGGACGAGGAGTTGGAGATCGCGGCCTTCTCCGCGCGCAGCCTGGCAGGCGTGCACGGGGGCAACATCGACATCGCCGGTCCCGGCGTGCGGGTCCTGTCATCCTGGAACCTGCCCCGGCCCGAGCACGGCGACCAGCACTACCGCAGCATCTCAGGGACTTCTATGGCCACCCCGCATGTGGCCGGCGTCGCCGCGTTGTGGTCCCAAGCCCGGCACGTCACCGGGCGCCACCTGTGGACGACGCTTACCCAGCAGGCTCAGCGAATGCGGCTGCCTTCGGCCGACGTCGGCTGCGGGCTTCTGCAGGCTCCGCAGTGACCGGATGGCGGCGTAGCATGCCGCCATGGCTATGACTGCGATAACGGTCACCGTTGACGACGCGCACCTGGACAAGATCGAGGAACTCGCCGCCCAGCTGCGCGACAGCGGCATGCAGGTCGATCAGGTGCTCAACGAGGTCGGCGTCATCTGCGGTTCAGCGCCCTATGAGTGTCAAAACGACTTGTGCGCCGTTCCCGGGGTGGAGTCCGTCGAGGGCGCGCGTGCCTTCCAGCTGCCGCCGCCGGAGTCCTCCGTCCAGTGACGCCAGCGGGCCCAGCCCGCGATGTTCTATGGTGACAACAGCCGCCTGCCACCCCAGGTACCGGTCAGCTGGGACGACATGCTCACCGGTCGGCGGCCTCGGGGACATCTGATGGCAAAGACACTCTCTCAGCAAGTAGTGGTGATCGTCGGGGCCTCCAGCGGTATCGGCCGGGCCACGGCGCTTGAGTTCGCCCGCCGTGGCGCGAGTGTGGTGGTCGCCGCCCGGACGGTCTCGGCGCTGGACTCGCTCGTCCAGGAGATCGCCAGTCAGGGCGGCCTCGCGCTGGCGGTGCCCACCGACGTGGCCGATCCGGAGCAGGTGCGGGCGCTCGGCGAGCGGGCCGAGGCGCGATTCGGGCGCATCGACACCTGGGTCAACGCGGCCGCGGTCGCGGTCCTGGGCCGTGTCGAGGACATCTCCGACGCGGAGTTCGACCGGGTGATGCGGGTCAACTTCCTCGGTCAGGTGCACGGCGTGCACGTCGCGCTGCCCGCGCTGCGCCGTGCCGGCGGCGGGGTGATCATCGGAATCTCCTCGGTCGAGGGCATCCGAGCGGTGCCGCTGCACGGGCCTTACACCGCGAGCAAGTGGGCGGTGCGGGCGCTGTATGACAGCTTGCGGATGGAGCTGGCCCAGGAGGGCTCCCCGATCGCGGTCACCACGATCCTGCCCGCTGCCATCGACACGCCCTTCTTCGAGCACAGCCGCAGCAAGCTGGGATCGATGCCCAAGCCGCCGCCGCCGCTGTACGCCCCCGAACTCGTCGCCGAGGCGATCGCGCGCGCGGCCGAGCACCCGACCCGGGAGGTTCCGGTCGGCGGCGCCGCGGTCGGCTTCTACGTGGGACAGCGGGTGTCGCCGGCGCTGACCGACGCGCTGATGTCGATCCGGCGGCTGGGGAAGGAGACCATGCGCTCGGATCGGCCCGACAACGGCCGTGACAACGTCGATGAGCCGATGGAGGGCCTGGGGCAGGTGCACGGCAACTACCCCGGCCACATCCTGCGGCACAGCGTGATCACCAGCCTGCTGGCCCGCACCCCTCGTCCGGGCGAGCTGCTGACCAGCGTCGTCAACCGGTTGCATTCGACGCAGGCCGGAGACAAGTCAGGCGGTGCTCAGTCCAGCGCGGTGCGCACCGAGTAGAGCTCGGGAAAGAAGGTCTGCTCCAGCGCCTTGCGCAGGAAGGCCGCGCCGCTGGACCCGCCGGTGCCGGTCTTCTTGCCGATCATCCGCTCCACCGTCTTGACGTGCCGGAAGCGCCAGAACTGAAAGGCGTCCTCGATGTCGACCAGTGCCTCGCAGGTCTCGTACTCGCTCCAGTGCTCAGCCGGCGAGTCATAGATGATCTTGAAGGTGTCGATGAGCTCGGGAGTGAAGCGGTGCGCCTGCGTGACGTCGCGCTCGAGGACCGCGGCGGGGACCGGGCGACCTTGCCGGGCCAGGTAGGTCAGGAACTCGTCGTACAACGTGGGTGAGTCGAGCAGTTCGGTGAGCTGGGCGTGGACAGTCGGGTTCTTCTCGAACATCTGGAGCATGCCGGCGTTCTTGTTGCCGAGGATGAACTCGACGGCTCGGTACTGGTGGGACTGAAAACCTGACGCACTGGCCAGCGAGTGGCGAAAGCTGAGGTACTCGCTGGGAGTCAGAGTCGCCAGGATCGTCCACTGATCGGTGAGGGTGCGCAGGATGCCCTTGACCCTGGCCAGCCGCTTCAGGGCCAGCCCGACGTCGTCTACGCGCAGCCCCTGGCGGGCGCCGTCCAGCTCGTGCAGCAGCAGCTTCAGCCACAGCTCACTGGTCTGGTGCTGGATGATGAACAGCAGCTCGTCATGAGCCTCCGGCCGTGACTTGGGATGCTGGGCGCCCAGCAACTCGTCGAGGTGCAGGTAGTCGCCGTAGGACATCTCGTCGCGAAAGTCCAACCGGATGCCGGCCTCGATGCCGCGCCCGACGTGGTGGCCATCGGGCTGGTGGTCATCGGGCTGGCGGGCCGCCGGAGCGCCTTCGGCGGCGGCGACCGCGGGACCGTCGTCCATCATCGCGGGCCCCCTCTGTCACCTCTGGCGAAGCCTGTCGCCTGGAGTGAAGTCTCAAAAGAAACCTCACCATAACATCGACCGGGGCGTGGGAGATCGGGGTCCGCCGCCGGGGTGACGGCTCAGGATTCGGCCTCCCAGGACAGCTCGACGCCGCGTTGGGCACGGCGGGCGAGAATGGAAATCGAGTCATCGACGATCGTGGCCAGGTCATAGACGACAGGTGTGTCACGGGCGTCGTAGGTGATCCGCTCGGCGACCAGCACCGGCCGGCCGGCGGGCTTGCCGACCGCTGCGGCGACCGAGGCCGGCAGCGCCCTGGCCCGAAGGCTCTCCGTGGCCCGCACGATCGCCAGTTGGCACCGCTGCTCCAAGGAGCGGTACAGCGAGGCTTGCTCGAAGTCGACGCTCAGCAGCGTCTGCGACCAGGGCAGCGGAACCCAGGACACCTGGTGGACGGCCGGGCGGCGCCCGATCCGGCGCAGCCGCTCCAGCCGCAGGGCCGGCTCACCACGGGCCCGGCCCAGCGATGCGGCGGCGCTCGCCGGCAGCGCCCGCCGCCGGCTGCTCAGGACCACGGTCGCCAGCTCGACGCCCTGCGCCCGCAGGTCCTCTGCCAGGCTGTTCAGCGAGCGCAGGTCCAGCGTCGGCACCGGCGTGACGAACGTTCCCCGGCCGGGCAGCTGAGCGATCACACCGTCAGCCTCGAGCACGCTCAACGCCTGCCGGAAGGTCATCAAGGTGACGCCGTACTCCTTGCTCAGCAATGCCTGCGAGGGAAGCGGCTGGCCCGGCTTGAACTCGCCCCCTCCGATCCGGGCGGCCAGGTCCTGGCTGATCTGCCGGTACTTCGAGATCCCTGCCCTGGGCACCGAGTCGTCCTCTCTCTGGTCTGCGGCGGCTGCGCGGCGTGGTCACCCTCATGCCGCGCCGATCCGGACGCAGTGACCGACGAGCCGAAGTGTGGTCAGCCCTTCTAGAAGTCTAGGCGCCCTTGCAGTGGTAAGGTGGCGTGGCGAAGCCTAGTCCGATCGGGACGCGCAGATAGAGAATCTGGTGATATTCATGGACATCTCGTCCGGTTTGCCCTCCGAGGCGGTGGCGTTCGAGCCGCAGGGCTCCTCGACGCTGCTGGCGGCCGATCGTTCGGTGATGACCGACCCGGGCCCGCTCGGCCGGTTCGGGGACTTCGGTGGCCGCTACGTCCCCGAGGCGTTGATCCCGGCTTGTGAGGAGTTGGAGGCGGCCTACCGCCAGGCCCGCGAGGACCCGAGCTTCGAACGCACGCTCACCCAGACCCTGGAGGTCTACGCCGGGCGTCCCACACCGGTGACCCCGGCGGCCAGGCTGTCGCAGGAGCTGGGCATCAACTTGTTGCTCAAGCGGGAAGACCTCACCCACACCGGTTCACACAAGATCAACAATGTGATCGGCCAGGCCCTGCTGGCACAGCGCATGGGCAAGCGGCGCCTGCTGGCCGAGACCGGCGCCGGCCAGCACGGCGTCGCCACCGCCACCGCCGGAGCGCTGCTCGGCCTCGATGTCACGGTGTACATGGGCGAGGTCGACACCGAGCGCCAGCAGCTCAACGTGTTCCGGATGGAGTTGCTGGGCGCGAAGGTCGTCCCGGTGACCAGCGGCAGCCGCACCCTGAAGGACGCCTGCAGTGAAGCGTTGCGGCAGTGGGTGTCCCAGGTCGATGAGGCGTACTACTGCCTGGGCTCGGTGATGGGACCGCATCCCTATCCCTGGATGGTTCGGGAGTTCCAGAGCGTCATCGGGACCGAGGCCCGTCGCCAGTGCGCCGGCCTGCTGCGTCGAGGCGTGCCAGACGTGGTGGTGGCCTGTGTGGGCGGCGGCTCCAATGCCGCCGGCACCTTCGCCGGGTTCGTCGACACCTCCGCCAGGATGGTGGGTGTCGAGGCGGCCGGCGGAGCGGCCATGACCGACGGCTCGCCCGGAATCCTGCACGGTTTCTACTCCCAGGTGCTGCAGGACTCCGACGGGCAGGTGAAGGAGGCGCACTCGATCTCGGCCGGTCTGGACTACCCCGGGGTGGGACCCGAGCACGCCAGCCTCGGCATGTCCGGCCGGGTGGAATACGCCACCGCCACCGACGAGCAGGTGCTCGAAGCGGTGGTCACGCTGGCCCGGATGGAAGGCATCCTGGCTGCGCTGGAGTCGGCTCACGCGCTGGCCTGGATCATCAAGGCCGCGCGGTCGGGGGATCTGGCAGCCGGCTCGACGGTGCTGATGACGCTGTCCGGCCGCGGTGACAAGGACGCCGGCCAGCTGATGACGTTGCTGGCATGAGCGGCCCGCACGTGGCTATGGGTGCCAGGGGCGCCAGGGACGCCAGGGACGCTGGGGGCGCTAGGGACGCTGGGGGCGCTAGAGGCGCTGGGGGCGCTATGGGCGAGGTGGAGCGGTCCCTTCGGCGACGACGGGAAGCCGGCGGCAAGTCACTGGCGCCGTTCGTGACCGCCGGGGTCACCTCCGACTGGACGGACTACGTCCGCGCCTGCGCCGACAACGGCGCCGACGCGATCGAGATCGGGCTGCCGTTCTCTGATCCGATGCTGGACGGCCCGGTCATCCAAGCCGCCTCAGGGCAGGCGCTCGCGCGTGGCGTGCGCACCGCCGAGCTGCTGGAGGAGGTGGCAGCCCTGGACGCAGGGGCGCCGCTGATCGTCATGACCTACAGCAACATCGTGCGCCGCCACGGCGACGAGGCGTTCTGCCGCACGCTGTCGGCCGCCGGGGTCGCGGGGCTGATAGTGCCCGACACCCCGGTCGATGAGATCGAGCCGCTGCTGTCGGCGGCCCGGGCCGCCGAGCTCGAACTCATCCTACTGGTCGCCCCGTCCACCAGGGCCCACCGGATCAGCCGGATCGCCGAGCTCAGCAGCGGATTCGTCTACGCCGTGAGCAACATGGGAGTGACCGGGCTCCGGGACACGCTCTCAGAGACCGTGCAGCCCACGGTGGAGGCCATTCGCAGCCGCACCAGCCTGCCGGTGCTGGTCGGGTTCGGCATCTCCTCACCTGAGCAAGCGGTGCAGGCCAGCCAGCACGCCGACGGGGTGGTGGTGGCCTCGGCCCTGATGCGCGACGTGCTCGCCGGCGCCTCAGCGATCGAGCTGGGCAACGCCGTGGCCGGGTAC
The DNA here is from genome assembly GCA_036399055.1 of Jatrophihabitans sp. NCBI lineage: Bacteria > Bacillati > Actinomycetota > Actinomycetes > Jatrophihabitantales > Jatrophihabitantaceae > Jatrophihabitans > Jatrophihabitans sp. The sequence goes on along the minus strand of DASWNX010000036.1, from coordinate 151,796 downwards.
CGCTCAGCGCTGGACAGCGTCGAGTGGGGCGCCGGCGCCGCACCGGCAGGCGCTGTCGAGTCCGGGCAGTGAGCCTGAGCCCCCGCTGACCTCAGGCAGCCGGTTGGAGGACCAGCAGCCGGCCGGTCACCAGGCCCTCGGAGATGAGCTGGCCGATGACCTGCTCCTGGCTGCGGGCGCTCTGCCATCGCTGGTCAGCGCCGTGGCGGCGCTCGATCACCGCCTCCACCCGATCGGCGGCCGCCTGCCAGTCCGGTTCGGGGTCGGCGAAGTCGGACAGCTCGGCCCGCTCCAGGACCGTGAGGCCGGTCCTGGCGAGCAGGCCGTTCAGCTCGCCGTCGGTGAGAAAGTGATTGCCCTCCGGCTGCTGGGGCAGGTGGGCCACCGTGCGCAGGAAGACCAGCAGGCCCACCAGCGCTTGTGGCCTGCTGACCCGCCGCAGCTCCGCCAGCAGGCCGGCCTGATCCGGCACGGTGCACAGCACGCCGAGGCTCCAGACCGCCTCGAACACCCCGCTCGCGAACGGCAACCTGTCACCGGTGGCGACCACCACCGGGCGGTCGAACAACCGGGCCGATGCCCGGCAGGCGTGGATCATCGGCTCGGCCAGCACCGGCGCCACCCCATGGCGCCGCGCGGCGAGCTCGGCTGGACCGCCCACCCCGGCCCCGCAGTCGAGCAGGCGCACCCCCGGGCCAAGCCGCAATCTGTCGCACAGCCACTCCAGGGCGGCCGGGCTTCCGCTGCCTCGGCAGGCGGCCGGTATCGCGTGATCTGGGCCGAGTTCGGCGACCGCCTCGGCGGTCCAGGCCGCCATCGTGTCGAACTCGTCGGCCATCGGATCGGTTTCGGTCATAGCTGGGACCGTATTCGACGCCCGATCTCGGCTTTCACCTCGGCGGCGTAGAACTCGCCGCGCCCGGATGCCAAGCCCGAGAGGTTGACCCCGCCGATGCCTTCGATCGCAAGCAACTGGCTGGCTTCGCCGACCGCGGCCTCGATGCCGGCCGCGACCGGGTCAGCGTCGGCGAGCACCCGGGTCACCGGCGCCGGATCGAGCTGCAGGCCGGGAAAGTCGCGCAGGACCTGGGCCGAGCGCGCGTCGGTGTACACCGCGACCCCGGCGATCAGCGGGATGGTGACACCGCGGTCCCGGCAGGCCCGGACGAATCGCGCCAGCTCGGCGGCGCTGCCGGCGTGATTGAGCAACGCCAGCTGGGCGCCGGCGCGCTGTTTTTGCAGTAGCCGCTCCGGGCGCAGCTGCCGGGGCGGGGCATCGGGAGCTTCGGCCACGGCGACCGGAACCCCCAACGAGGCGCCCAGCCCTGCCAGCCGGGTGCCGTCGAGGTCGAACACCTGGGTGACCCCGGGCCGGACGCCCTGGGCCCGGCCGTCACCGGTCACGCACAGCACCCCGTCCGCGCCGGCGACACGCGCCCCGATCAGCTCCTGCTCCAGGACCAACCGGTTACGGTCCCGGCAGGTCAGGGTCACCCACCCGACGCCGCCGGCCTGCCGGATCAGGGCCGCCATCAGAGCCGGCGGAAAGTCCGGGCGGTTCTGGTGCTCACCCACCAGCAGCGCGTCGCAGGAGCCGGCCAACACGGCCGTGATCTGAGCCACGGCCTCAGCGTCGTAAGCCGGCAGCGTCAGATCAGTGATCACCACGGGACCGGACCGGGTGGCCTGAAGCAGCGCGCTGGGCGGCGGGTCCTCAGCCGCCGGACCATTCCAGTCCGGCACGTCCGGCGAGTCGGTGAAGGGGCACCGATGGGCAGCCATCTCGCACGACAGGTCCGCGCGCACCCCGCCGCACGGCCCGAACACCATGTGCTTGGGGCAGGCCGGCTCTCTGGTCAGCGACATCGCTCAATCCTTCATGAAAATGCCGGACGGTCGGGGCCAGAGCGGCCATCTTCACCGGATAGGCCTGAGGCAGCCGACCCTACATGGTCTTTTCTACATTGATCTTCGCTGCTGACTGGAGGTCACGACATAGACCCGAACCACTTACCGGTTTACATTTCGGGCTTACGTTTCGCCCCAACCACACACCGCAACCGCAACCGGCGCGCAGGCGTCCGGAACTCGGTCAGCCAACCGGGGCCGCAGCCGCGACCTTCGCGGTCTGCCGGCTGCCACGTCCTAAGTGGCCGGACCCGAGGTGAAGGAGTTCTCGTGCTGGAAGTCAAGGACCTGCACGTGTCCTATGGCGGCGTGGTGCGCGCGCTGCAGGGAGTGAGCCTGCAGGTGCCTGACGGCAAGGTCGTGGCGGTGCTGGGCAGCAACGGCGCAGGCAAGAGCACCCTGATGCGCGCGGTCTCGGCGACCCTGTCGATGCATCGCGCCTCGGTGACAGGCGGGGACATCACGTTCGGCGCCACCAGCCTCGCCGGCTTGGACGCCGCCCGCACGGTGAGATTGGGCATCGTGCAGGTGCCCGAAGGCAGGCGGATCTTCGGCAGGCTGAGCGTGGAGGAGAACCTGCGGGCCGGCGGGCTGGGCGCCCGGAGCAAGGCCGGCCGAGCGGCCAGCAGGGACCGGGTCTTCGACATGTTCCCGGTGCTCGCGCAGCGGCGTGGCCAGCGGGCCGCGATGCTCTCTGGCGGCGAGCAGCAGATGCTCGCCATCGGGCGGGCGCTGATGGCCCAGCCCAAGCTGATCATCCTCGACGAGCCGAGCCTTGGCTTGGCGCCGCGGATCGTCGGCCAGATCGGACGGATCCTGCAGGCGATCAACGCCGAGGGGACCTCGGTGCTGTTGGTGGAGCAGAACGCGGTGATGGCCCTGAGCATCGCCGACACCGCCTACGTGCTCGACCTCGGCCGGGTGTCGCTGTCCGGTCCGGCTGATCAGCTGGCCGCCGACGACACGGTTCGCCAGCTCTACCTCGGCCACACCGCGGTGGCGGCGACAGCTGCCGACTCCGGCGCGGGGCGCCATGCGGCACTGAGCCGGTGGCACGGATGAGCACCGATCCCTCGCCCGAGGATGAGGCGGTTCCGACCTTGCGGGTGGACCAGGTCTCGGTGGCCTTCGCAGGGGTCAAGGCGTTGGACGATGTCTCGCTCACGGTCGAGCCCGCCTCCATTCACGCGGTGATCGGACCGAACGGCGCGGGCAAGTCCACCATGTTCAACGTGCTGTCGGGCATCTACCGGGCCACGGCAGGCTCGGTGCGCTTCGGCGAACACGAGCTCACCCGGATGCGACCGCACCGCATCGCGCAGTTGGGCATCGCGCGGGCGTTTCAGAACATCGCGCTCTCCCGAGGCCAGACCGTCGCCGAGAACCTGATGTTGGGCCGGCACAGCCTGACCCGAGCCGGCTTCATCAGCACTGGCCTGCGGCTGCCCGGCGCGATGCGTGAGGAACGCAGGCACGCGGCCCGGGTGCGCGACATCGCCGACTTCGTCGGCCTGGCGGCCAAACTCGACCGGCCTGCCGGCTTGCTGTCCTACGGCGACCAGAAACGGGTCGAGGTCGCTCGCGCGCTGGCCTGCGAGCCTCGGCTACTCCTGCTGGACGAGCCGGTGGCGGGCATGAACGCCGAGGAGTCGGCTCAGATGGCCGGGTTGATCTCCGAGGTCCGGCGTGAGCTGGCCATCTCGATCCTGCTCGTCGAGCACGACATGGCCCTGGTGATGGCTATCTCCGACCGGGTGACCGTGCTGGATTTCGGCAGGCTGATCGCTGACGGCGTGCCGGCCGAGGTCCAGCAGGACCCGGCTGTGGTGCGTGCCTACCTCGGCGTCGAAGACGAGCAAGAGCCGGGTCACACCGATCCTGTCCCGCTGATTTCCTCCACCGAGAGGCAGACCTGACATGACGCGCTTGGTCGAATTGCTGCTCAACGGCGTGAGCCTGGGCAGCATCTACGCCCTCATCGCCCTGGGATTCGTCATCATCTTCAAGGCGACCGAGGTCGTGAACTTCGCCCAGGGCAGCCTGCTGATCCTCGGCGGCTACATCACCGTCCGGGCGCACGAGCACCTGCCGTTCGCCGTGGCGCTGCTGGCCGGGGTCACCGCGACAGCCCTCGTCGCGCTGCTCATCGAACGGGTCTTCATCCGGCGGGTGAGGGGCGGTGATGTCAACGCCCTGGCGATCCTGACCATCGGCATAGACATCATCCTTCTCGCCGAACTGACCCGCCGGTTCGGCTCCGACGTCCTGAGCATCGGCGATCCGTGGGGCAGCAACATCGTCCACGTCGCGGGCCTGTCGCTGCCGCAGGCGCGGCTGGCGGCGATCGTGGTCGCGGCAGTCCTGCTGACGACGTTCTTCGCCGCCTTCAAGTTCTCCAATTGGGGAGTGGCGATGCGGGCCGGCGCCGAGGACGGCGAGGCAGCGGCTCTGATGGGTATCCGGCGCGGCCGGGTCACCGCGACCGCGTGGTTGATCGCCGGTGGCCTGGCCGCCGTGGCGGTGGTCTTCCTCACCGCTTTCCCCAGCCCAGGCCTGGACGCCAGCGTCCGGGAAGTGGCGCTGCGGGCGTTTCCGGCGGCGATCCTCGGCGGCCTCGACTCGACCGCCGGGGCGGTGGCAGGCGGCATGGCCATCGGGTTGGCCGAGGCTCTCACCGCCGGTTACAGCGTGACCTTGCTCGGTGGCAGCCTGGCCGACGTCATTCCCTATCTGGTGATGTTGGCTGTTCTGCTGGTGCGCCCGTCAGGCCTGCTGGGCACCCGGGACCTCTCTCGTGTCTGAGCTCCCCGCCACCTCCGCTAGCACCACCGCGGCGCCACCGGCGGCGCTGCCGGCGGATGCCTCGTCCGGCAGCGTCGGGGATCGATGGACCGGTCGCCGGCCACGGGCTGCGACTCTGGTGCGATTCGGCCTGGTGGCGGTGCTGGCCGTCCTGCCCCTGTACTTGGGCACATCCCTTCTGCAGACAGGGCTCTTCGCGATGGCCGCGGTGATCGGCGCCATCGGCCTGACCATCCTGACCGGAACCGCCGGCCAACTGTCGCTGGCTCATGCCTTCTTCCTCGCGGTGGGCGCCTACGGCTACTCCTACTTCGCAGGCGTGGCCGATCCCTCGGGCGCGTCCGCCGCGGCCGGACTCGGCCTGCCGCCGGTTCTGGCGATGATCCTGGCGGTGGCCGTCGCGGGAGTGACCGGCTTGCTCTTCAGCCCGATCGCCAGCCGGCTCCGAGGGATCTACCTCGGCGTGGCCTCCCTCAGCCTGGTCTTCATCGGCTCGTTCCTCTACGAGAACTTCCGGGCCCTCACCGGGGGTTTCAACGGCAGGCCGGCGACGGACTTCTCGATCCTGGGCTTCCAGTTCGCGCCCGAGCATCCGTTCCTGACCGTGCTCAACGTGCCGTTCGGGCGGTTCGAGCGGCTGTGGTACCTGTTTCTGGCCCTGACCGTCGCCAGCTACGTCTTCGGCGTGAACGTGCTGCGTGGCCGAATGGGCCGCGCGATGCAGACGATGCGCGACAGTGAGACCGCAGCCTCGGCGATGGGGGTCAACGTCCGCCGCGTCAAGGCGGGGGCGTTCATCCTGTCCAGCACCTACGCCGGACTGGCCGGGGTGCTGATCGCACTGGCGTTCACTCGGGTCACCCCGGACTACTTCATCCTTCCGCTGTCGATCAGTTACCTGGCGATGGTCGTGATCGGCGGCTTGGGCTCGATCGGCGGCGCCAGCGTCGGCGCGGTGTTCGTGACAGCGCTGCCGCCGCTGTTGAGCCGTTATTCGGACTTGCTTCCCTTCGTCGCCGCAGCCGGCAGCGGCGGATACGACGAGGGAAAGATCACCGCGGTTCTGTACGGGGCGGCGGTGATCCTCATTGTCCTGTTTGAACCTGGGGGCCTCAGCGCGCTCGGCCGCCGGCTGTTCCGCCGTCCGGCACCCACTCGCGCCCTCGGGCGCTCGGCTTCACGCAGGCGTGCCTCTGGCACGCCGGCGGCTAGCGACAACCACCATCAGGAGGATCACGCATGACCCGAATCACGACCCACGCGCTACCCGCTGCGGTGCTCACCCTCGCCCTCGGCCTCGCTGTCTCGGGGTGCAGCACCAAGGCCAACGACGCCGCCGGCGCCAAGACCGAGAACGGGACGAAGGTCGGTCCCGGAGTCACCGCCGACAAGATCACCCTTGGTGTGTTGACCGACCAGTCCGGTGTGTTCGCCGCCCTGGGCACCACGGTCACCCAGGGCAACCAGCTCGCTGTCGATGACATCAACGCCGCCGGCGGCATCTGCGGGCGCAAGATCGTGCTCCAGATCAAGGACACCGCCTATGACGTGCAGAAGGCGGTCAGCCAGTACGCCGAGATCTCCCCGAACATCGCGGGCATCCTGCAGGTCATCGGCTCTCCGACGACCACCGCGCTGCTGCCCAGCATCAAGACCGATAACATGCTGACTGCCACCTCCACCTGGGCGTCGTCGTTGCTGAGCAGCCCCAACATCCAGATCTCGGGCGCCACCTATGACATCGAGATGATCAACGGCATCTCCTACCTGCTCGACGAGGGCCTGGTCCGCAAGGGCGACAAGCTGGGCCACATCGCCTTCGAGGGCGCCTACGGCGACAACGGCTTGGAGGGCACGAAGTACGCGGTCGACAAGCTGGGTCTGACGGTCGTTCCGCAACGGGTCAAGGCCACCGAGACCGACATGACCAGCGCCGTGCAGGCGCTCAAGCAGGCGGGCGTGCGGGCCATCCTGCTCACCGCGGCGCCCAAGCAATTGGCCTCGGCCGCGGGCGTGGCTGCCTCGATCGGGCTTGACGTGCCGATCCTCGGCAACAACCCCACCTACACCCCCGCGTTGCTGAGCACCTCGGTCGGCCGGGTGCTGGAGAAGAACTTCTACCTCTCTGCCTCGTCCCTGCCGCTCTCGGCAGACCACCCGGTGGCCAAGAAGGTTCTCGCGTCCTACAAGGCTAAATACCCCAAGGGAAGCCCGAACGCCGGCGTGACCTACGGATACGGCGTCGGCAAGATCTACGAGCACACCCTCAAGGCCGCCTGCGCGGCGAAGGACCTGAGCCGAGAAGGCATCACGGCCGCCTTCCACACGCTCAGCGATGTCGACACCGAGGGCGTCATCTCGCCGCTGGACTACAGCAAGCCCGGTGAGATCCCGAGCCGGCAGACCTACATCCTGCGACCGAGCATGGCAAACCTTGCCGTCGACGGCCTCAAGGTCGGCAAGGAGCTGTTCGAGTCCCCAGTCGCCAAGGATTACAGCCCGTCGGCCGGCTAAGCCGACAGGACCCGAGCGCGCTGGCCGACCGCCAGCACCTGCCGCACGTATCGACGTTGATCGCAGACAGGCGGAGATGAACCACTCAGCTGGCGAACTCAAGGGGCGCCGGGCGCTGGTCAGCGGGGGCGCAGCCGGAATCGGGGCGGCGTGCGCCCGCGGCCTGGCCAGAGCCGGCGCCGATGTCATCGTGTTGGACCGCGACGCCGAGGGCGCGAAGGCGCTGGCCGCCGAGATCGGCGCTCAGACGTTGGTCGCGGACCTCAGCGACGCGGCTGAGATCGCGGCGCTGGCCGTCGATGTGGACATCCTCGTCAACAACGCCGGCGTGCAGCATGTGGCGGCGATTCCGGACTTCCCGCCCGAGACGTTCGACCGGTTGCTACGCCTGATGCTGCACGCGCCGTTCCTGCTCGCCAGAGCGGCGCTGCCAGCGATGTACGAGCGCGGATGGGGGAGGATCATCAACATCTCCTCCGTCCACGGTCATCGGGCTTCTCCCTACAAGTCGGCCTATGTCGCGGCCAAGCACGGGCTCGAAGGCCTGTCCAAGGTGATCGCGCTGGAGTCGGGCGAGCACGGCGTCACCTCCAACTGCATCGCCCCCGGCTACGTGCGCACCGCACTGGTCGAGGGCCAGATCGCGGCCCAGGCAGCGACGCGCCACATCCCGGCCGAAGATGTGGTCGAACGGCTGATGCTGTCTGAGTCCGTGGTCAAGAGGTTGATCGAACCTGAGGAGGTGGCCGCCGTGGCGGTGTTCCTGTGCACCCCCGCGGCCTCCTACATAACAGGGGCCTCAATCGCTGTCGACGGTGGGTGGACCGCGCGGTGACCGGCACAATGAAGCCCCAGTCCTGCTAGCGAGGTGGTTTTCACCGAATGCATCCGCTGCCCAGTGCCACGTCAGGGCACTCCTTCGACGGGTTGACCCAGTTACTCGAGCTGTTGCGTCTGCTGGCCACCGAGGCGCCCGACGGGGCTTTTGCGAGCTGGCTCAGCCGTTGCAGCGCCGCGGGCCTGCCAGCCGAGGTGATCGAGGGCTATGAACTGGCCCGACGCATTCGTGACAACAATGCCCGGCGCGAGCGGCGCGAGCACGCGCTGGCGGCTCTGTATGCCACAGCCGGCGACCTGTCCTCGTTGCGCGACACCGACAAGGTGCTCACCGCGATCGTGCGGCGCGCGCGCGAGCTACTGGTCAGCGACGTCGCCTACATCACCCTGATCGACGAAGCCTCCGGGGTCACCACGATGCGGATCGAGGTCGGGATGCTGACCTCGGCGCTACGGCAGATGCAGTTGGCGCACGGCACCGGCGTCAGCGGCTTGGTCGCCAAGACCGCCGAGCCGTTCTGGACACCGGACTACCTCTCTGACTCCCGGATCATCCACGTCATCGACGACATCGTCGCCGAAGAAGGCCTGTCAGCGGTGTTGGGTGTGCCGTTGCTGCTCGGCGACACGGCGCTGGGAGTGCTGTTCGCCGCGCACCGCAGGCAGCGTTCCTTCACCTCTGAAGAGGTGGCGCTGCTGTCCTCGCTGGGTCACCACGCCGCCATCGCGCTGCACAACGCCCGGATGTTCGAGGCCTCTCGCGCCGCGCTGGAGGAGCTGACCGAAGCGCACACGGCAATGAAGGAGCACGCCGAGCTGATCGAGAAGTCGGCCCTGGTTCATGAAAGGCTGGCCGACCTGATCCTGCAGGGCTCGGAGATGGCAGGCGTCGTCGACGCGTTGGCCGAGGTCCTGCAGGCAGACATCCTGGTGCTGGGAACCGACAACAGCGAGTTGGCGCGCTCAGCCGGGATGCACACCGGCACCCACGCCGAGCTGCTGGGCTTCATCGGCGCCGACGCCGGCGACCATCCCGAGGGCGTCAGCCGATGGGAGCACATCCAGCAGGAGGCGTTTCGCCGTGGCCGCACCACCCGTTGGCAGACCTCGGCCGACCAGGATGTCTGGATCACGCCGATCATCGCCGGCGCCGAGCACTTCGCCGTCGCCCTGGCCACCCGTCGCAACGACTTCGACGACGCCGAGCTACGCACGCTCGAGCGGGCGGCGCAGGTCACGGCGCTGCTGCTGCTGATGGGCCGATCGGTCGCGGCCGCCGAGCAAGCGGTTCGCGGTGACATCCTCGATGACCTGCTCAGCTCCTATCCGATCGACGAGGCAGGCCTGCGCCGCCGGGCCGAACTGCTCGGCGTGGACCTCGATCGTTGCTCGGTCGTGGTGACCGCTCGCCCGGTGAACGCCACGGACCGGTCGGCGGTGCTGCAGGCCGTCGGCGCCCTCAGCCGTGAGTGGGGCGGGCTGGCCGGTGAGCACGCCGGCAGCGTGGTCTCGCTGCTGCCCGGCGAAGACCCGAAAGAGGCGGCCCTGCGCGTCAGCGACTGCCTCAATCAGGTCGGAAGAACCCGGGCGACCATCGGCGCCGCCGGACCCGGCGTGGGGATCAGCGGCCTGGCGCAGGCGTACCAGGACGCGGCCAGGTGCGAACGCATCCTGCTGGCTCTGGACCGGGTGGGCGGCCATGCCACCCCGCGTGACCTAGGGATCTACGGGCTGCTGTTCAGCGGCGCCCCCCGCAAGGACATCGAGACCTTCCTCGACGACCGGCTGGGACCGTTACTGCGTTACGACGCCGAACACGGCACCGAACTGCTGGCGACACTCGCTGCCTACTTCGACGCGGGTGGAAATGTGGCCAGCGCCGCCGGCGCGCTCTACCTGCACACCAACACGATGCGTCAACGCCTGGCCAGGATTCGCGAGCTGCTCACCACGGGGTGGACCGGGGACGGCCAGCTGGAGTTGCAGGTCGCGGTCCGCATCCACCGGATCTTTCGCGACGTCTGATCGGGCCAGAGGCCGAGCTCCCGGTCACTGGTGGTCGACCCAGCAGCCCATCACGACGGTCGCCATCTCGTAGGCGAGGTCGGTGCGCCGCTGCTGCTGCTGGCCGAACACCGCAGGCAGGTCGGTGGTGTCGACTCGCAGCGTCATGCTGTCCTTCAGGACGACCGCGGTTCCGGTCTTGGTCGCGTAGGCCTGCTCGCCCACCGCGAGCAACGGCTCGGTGGTGCCCAGCTCAGCGCGCAGCGCCTGGAAATAGGCTTGGGCGGCCGGCTTGCTGGCCGACTCCTTGACCGACAGCACCATCTTGCCCATCGGCAGCGTGTAGGTGCAGGTGTAAAGCTGGTCCTGCCAGCTCGTGCTGGTCGGCGCCGGCGCGTCGAGGCTCAGCACCGTCTGCACCGTGTCGGGAACGCGCCCGGTGCACACCATCTTCGAGGCTGCGGAGGGCTCGCTATGAGCATGGGACTTGCCGGTCATCGTCTGACCCGGCGTCGCCGGGTGGCTGTGACCGGACATCGTCTCACCCGAGGCCATCGTGTGGTTGTGGCCCGACGCCTTCGACATGCCGGCCGCCTGCTGGCCCGGCGCTGCCGAGGTAGCGGCCGCGGCCGGGGCCGGGGCGCTGGAGCCCTCGCCTGTCGCGCAACCGGACAACGCGACCGCGAGGACGCTCAAGCCGACGGCTAGTTGCCGTGTCTTCATAAGGTGCTCGTTTCTTGCCGGAGTTGGACGATGTCTAGGCCGGGTGGCTGGACACGAGGGTGGCAAACGCGACGATGTTGTTTTCGTAGCTGTGGGATTCGTCGTCGAACGCGCCGCCGCAGGTGATCAGCCGCAGTTGCGCGCTGTCGGTGTTGCCGTAGACCTCGAGGGTCGGGAACTGGTCCTTGCGATAGGACACCACCCGGTCAACCCGGAACACCGCGGCCGTGTTGTCCGAACGGGTGACGGTCAGGGTGGCGCCGGGACGCAGCCCGCCCAGCTTGAAGAAGATTCCGGGACCGTACTCGACGGAGTCCACATGCCCGAGCAGGACCGCGGGTCCCTGCTGACCAGGGGTGGGGGAGTACTTGTACCAACCGGCGGGCGAGTTCTTGGCCAGCGGCGGAACTTGCACCGTCTGATCTGGATTGAGCCCGAGCTGCACTAGATCCGAGCTGACCTGGATCTGCGGGATCTCCAGACGGACGGGCGCCGACCTGGGTAGCAGCGGTCCTCGGGTGGCTGGTTTGGCTGTGGCGCCGGGCTGCTTCGCCGAGCGCGCCGGCGCCGGCACCGGCGCCACCGCCTGGCTAGACGACTTCGATGCCGATGCCGATGCCAATGCCGGGGTTGATGGCGAGGGCGAGCTCGATGGCGAACTCGAGGGTGCGGACGCGGCCGCGGGCGGTTGAGGCGCCTGCCGCTGGGCACGCAAGCCGGTCAGCAACATGACCACTCCGGCCACGACCAGCACGATCGCCGCGGCGGCAGCAAGCTGCCTGCCGCGGCGACCATGGTGCGCTGAATCAGACATCAGTACGCACTTGTGCTCGATCAGCTCTCGGACGCAGTCCGGCGACGCATCGCCAGCGCACCGGCGCCGAGGCCAGCTGCGAGTAGAGCCCCACCGAAACCGAGCACTGCCTGGTTCTCCACGCCAGAGGTGCCGCCGCCGCCGGTGCTGACGCCGCCGCCGGGCATCGACCCCATCTGCGAGGCGACCAAGGTTCCGCACAGCGCCGGGGAGGTGGCGGCCAGTGGCAGAGCCGGGACCAGGTCGCTCTTGGCGTCCTGGGCCTCCTGGCTGAGGGTCTCGGGGTCCAGGCCGTGCACCACGACTACCGCGGTGCCGCCCTTGAGGGACGCCACCGTCTTGGAGTCCAGCGTGATGATGCGGGAGTAGTTGTACGACGCGCCCGTGGGAGCGACGGTCAGGGTCAGGCCGGCCGCCGGGCTGGCGTCGCCGGACTTGGACAGCGTGGCGCCGATGGCGCCGTAACTGGGAGCGCCCTCAGTGGTGCTGATGACGCCGTCGCCGTTGCCGTCAGCGGCGGTGGTCGGGCACTCGCCCTTGGCGCCGATGTGGATGTGCTGGACGTGCGGGTAGGGGTTGCCACCGAACGTCGCGGCCAGGCCGGAGACATTCTGGGTGATGGTCGCCTGCGAGCCGTTCAGCGAGAGCATCAGGTTGCCAGAAGCCGAGGACTTGTTCAGCGCGTTGAGCTGCGCTTGGTAGGACGTGCCGTCGGCGGCTGACGCCGCGCCTGGCATCGCCAGGGCTGCCGCGCCCAGCGCGAGAGTCGGGGCCAACAGGAGCAGGGACTTCTTCATACGATTTCCTCCGGACGCCAGCCAGGCGGAAGTGCCTGGCAATGGGTAGAACGTGTCAGTGATTCGCTGCCCTCGACGGGGCGGATTGCCGAACCAGCAAAAATCCGATGAGAGCGGTGACAGTGGCGGTTGCCTCGGCCACCGCGGTGACGTTTTTCTTGAAGTACCACAGCGGCTCATACATGGACGGAATCGGCCCGAACGCAGGCACCTGGTAGTAGCGATAGAGCAGGACGGCGCCAAGCCCACCGGCGGCCACTGACAGCGCCGCTGCGTATGCCGCCTGGCTGCCGCTGACCAACACCCACAGCGCGGCGAGCACGGCAGCGGCCGCCTCGATCCGGAACAGGTTGCCCTGCCCAATCCCAGCTGGTGCGGCGAGTTGATAGTTGGCGGCCAGTTGCAGGTGAATCACCGCCTCGACGATCAGCGCGGCAGCGGTCACCGCGCGCAACGCGGTATCGGTCAGCCGCTGGCCGCTGTGACTTGAGGTTGCAGCGGTCACCTGACGACCAGCACGCCGGTCATGTTCGAGTGGAAGATGCAGTGGAAGGGGTAGCTTCCCGGCATGGTCGGCGCTTTGAAGCTGGTTTTGCCGTCACCGTCAACCTCGATGTCGAACGCGTCGGCGCTGTCGGCTGTGACAGTGTGCTTCTCGTCGTCTTTGTTCTCCACCGTGATCATCGCGCCCGGGCTGACCGATGCCGGCGCGCTGTAGTCGAACTTCTCGATGGTGATGGTGACCGCCTGAGCAGTCGGCTGCGGTGACGTGCTGGCGGCTGATGACGAGGCGGCCGGCGACGAGGGGGCAACCGCAGAGACTGTGCCGGTTCCGGCCGGCGAGGAGGCACTGGATGGCCGGCTGGCTTCCGGTGAGTCCGAGGAGCCACATCCGGCTAGTGCGGCCACACCGACGGCGCTGGCGAGCGCGACGCCGATCCGTATCCGCCGCGAGGCTCCAAAGCGTGTGGGCGGTCGGGCGAAGTCGGGTCGGGAATCGATTCTGGTCACGGGAGCTCCTGGACTTGTCGCGGCGACGCATAGCAGCGTCAGGCCTCTACCAGGTATTCGGTGACACTCCGCATTCAGATGCTGATGCTGTCCGGTCTTGTGCGGTGGAGCATCGAGCGCAGTCGGACAGGCGTCGGCCAAAGCCGGCGAAGGGCTGGCGCCAGCGACGCGCGGGTCGAGCGATGGTTTGCCAGTCGAAGTTTTTACGCTACTTTGTTCCTTGCTCAACCACGAGCTGCCTTGTCCGCATTTACTCTGTGGTGTCAGGAAGTGAGAAGTCGATGAGTGTCGACCGTCGATCATTCCTCTTCGGAGCCAGCGGTTTGGCTGCGCTCACGATCGCCGGCTGTGGTGGCGTCAGACAGCAGACAAGCCCGAGCGCCACCAGCGGCGCGAGTTCGGTGACCACCCAGGGTTTCGGCAAGCCCGACGACGTCGGGCAGGCTCGGATCAACGCGTTCAAGAAGGCGCACCCCAACATCGCCGTCCGCGTGAACGAGGGTGACTTCGACCCGCAGCAGTTTCTCTCCTCCGTCGCCAGTGGAAATCCCTCCGACCTGGTCTACATGGAGCGCGGCTTGATCGGCACCTACGCCGCCAAGGGCGCGCTGCAGCCGCTGGACGACCTGATCTCCGAGGTGGGCATCGACACCGGCCAGTACCGCAAGCCGGCCATGCAGCAGGTCACCGTCGATGACAAGGTCTACGGGATCCCGGAGTTCTACAACACCCGCAATATCCTGATCAACGGCAAGGCGATGCGCGAGGCGGGCCTGAGCCCGCAGGATCTGTCCACCACGGACTGGGACAAGCTGCACAGCACCGCCGCCAAGCTCTACCAGGCCAAGGGCTCGGGAATCAGCCGGATCGGGTTCGACCCCAAGCTGCCTGAGTTCCTGCCCCTCTGGGCCAAGGCCAACGGCGCCGACCTGGTGAACTCCGACGGCTCTCCCAACCTGGACGACCCGAAGATCGCTGAAGCGTTGGCCTATGCCTACAGCCTGATTCAAGAACAGGGCGGCTGGTCGAAGTTCAAGGCATTCCGCGACACCTGGGACATTTTTGGCGCGGGGAACGCATTCGTCAAGAATCAGGCCGTGGCTTTCCCCTGGGAAGGCTGGTACGTCAACGTCCTGGTGCAGTCCTCACCGAATCTGGAGCTGCAGTCGGTGCCCTTCACCGACCGGCAGGGCAAGCCGGTCAGCTTCTGCGACGGCAGCGCCTGGGCTGTGCCCAAGGGAGCGAAGAACGGCAAGGCGGCCGCGCAGTGGATGAAGACCATGACCTCGACCGAGACCTGGCTGCAGGCAGGGGCGGCTCGCGCTCAGACCGTGGCGAAGAACAAATCCATGTTCACCGGACTGTGGACCGCCAACGTCGAGGCCGACCACCAGGTTCGGGACAAGTACGTCAAGCCCAGCGGTCGAGCGGGTTTTGACCAGGCGGTCGCCAACTACTACGCCTCCACCGAGACCGCCTTCGCGGTCAACCCCTCCAAGGCCGGCAGCGAGATCAAGACGGCCTGGACCGACGCCGTGAACCGGGTGCTGGCGGGCCGGCAGGCGCCGGCGCAGGCCATGAGCCAGGCCCAGTCCGAAGCGTCCAAGGCCTACTCCGCCCTCAAGTGACGGCGGGCAAGGGCGATGACCAAGGTATTCACCACTGCGCCGGACGCGAGCAGCTCGCGCCCCCGGGCTGACCTGCCCTCGGCCAGACCTCGCCGCAACTGGGGCGAGATCCGGGCTGCCTACGGCTTCCTGTCTCCCTGGATCATCGGCTTCCTGGTCTTCACCACGGCGCCGATGCTGATCAGCCTGTACCTGTCCTTCACCGACTACGACCAGATCAACGCTCCGACCTACGTCGGCGCGGAGAACTACCGGCAGATGATCTCTGACCCGAAGGTCGCGCTGGCGTTGAAGAACACCCTGATCTACGCCGTGATGTACGTGCCGGCCGCGATGGCGGTGGCGCTCGGCCTGGCGATGGTGCTCAACCGGGTAGGCAGGGCGTCCGGTTTCTTCCGCACCGTGTTCTACCTGCCGGTGATGACGCCGACCGTCGCGGCGGCGGCGCTGTTTCTGCTGCTGCTCAACGGCCAGAAAGGCCTGATCAATCGCAGCCTGATGGTCATCGGGGTGCACGGGCCCAACTGGACCACCGACAGCGCCTGGATCAAGCCGGGGCTGGCGTTGACGATGCTGTGGGGGCTCGGCGGCACTGTGGTGATCTACCTGGCCGCGCTGCAGCAGGTCCCGAAGGATCTGTACGAGGCCGCCGAGCTCGACGGGGCCGACAGCTTCGACAAGTTCCGTCGGATCACGCTGCCGATGATCAGCGGAGCGCTGTTCTTCACCATGATCGTGCTCACGATCAACTCTCTGCAGATGTTCGATCAGGCGTACACGATGTTCTTCGGGGGTCAGCAGGTCAGCACCTACGCCAACGACGCGGCGCTGTTCTACGTGATCTACCTGTTCCAGCAAGCCTTCGGCGTGCTGCATATGGGCTACGCCTCGGCGTTGGCCTGGCTGCTGTTCGCCATCATCATGCTGGTCACCGCGGTGCAGGTCCGACTGAGTAAACGTTTCGTCTACTACGAGGGGGACCGCTGATGACCGCGACCCAGCCTCTGCGGGGCGCCGGTGTCGAACCTGAGCCGGCCGGCGACGAGGCCTCGACGCCGGTTGCCCGCACCCGGCCAGGCGGTGGTGTCAGCCTACGGCGGCTGCCGTACCTGGCCGTGCTGCTGGCGGCCAGCGTGCTGTTTTTGTACCCGTTCCTGTGGCTGATCAGCGCTTCGCTGAAACCGCGCACCGAGGTCTTCGACAACTCGCTGCTGCCCCGAGTCTGGCGATGGGCCAACTACTCCGACGTCTGGAACTACGCCCCGGTCCTGCAGTGGATCGCCAACAGCGTGATTGTCGCGCTGACCGCGGCGGTGACGGTGACGATCAGCAGCGCTCTGGTGGCCTTCGGCTTCGCCTACTTCCGCTTCCCCCTGCGCAACCTGCTCTTCGGCCTGGTGCTGGCCACGATGATGCTGCCGGGCGCGGCCACCATGATCCCGGTGTACCTGATCTGGCACCAAGTCGGCCTCACCGGCACCCAGGTGCCGCTGTGGGCGCAGAACCTGTTCGGCTCCGCGTTCTACATCTTCCTGCTGCGCCAGTTCTTCCTGGGACTGCCCCGGGAATACTTCGAAGCTGCCCGGGTCGACGGCTGCAGTTTCTTCGGACTGTTCTGGCGGATCGCCCTGCCGCTGTCACGTCCGGCCCTGGTGGTGGTGCTGGTCTTCGAGATCCAGGCGAGCTGGACGGATCTGTTGAGGCCGCTGATCTACCTGCAGGACCCCAACTTGTTCACACTGCCGCGTGGCCTGAAATCGGTGATCGACACCTTCGGAAACGGCGGTGAGCAGCACTGGGAGATCATCATGGCTGCCAGCCTGATCGCCACTGTCCCGCTGGTCGTGCTGTTCGCCTTCGCGCAACGCCACATCATGGACGGCATCGCCAGCCAGGGGCGCAAGGGCTGAGCCGGGTGAGCGCAAGGGCTGAGCCGGGGTAAGCGGCTCAGTTGCGCTGGCTCTCGCTTGCGGGCAGGTACGACTCGCCCGCGACGACCGAGTCGACGCCCAGTTGGCGTAGAGGCACCGGCGCCAGTTGACTGAAGGTCGACCGGTGCGCGACCAACACCTCCTGCGAGGGGTCGGCCAGCAGCCGCAGGTGCTCAGGTAGTGGTTCGCAGGTCATGGCTCAGATCAGGTTTCCCAGACCGCCGCCCAGACCGCCACCGCCGAACTTGCTCAACAGGTCCTGCGGGTTCAGGCCGAACTTCGCCAGCATGCCTGCGTGTTGCTCGGTGTCGACCTGGTCCGGCAACTCCTGCTCGGCCTGGTCAGCCTGCGGATGGCCCTGCTCGCGCAGCAACTGCATGATCTGGTTCTTATCGATGTTCATGATGAGTCCCCTCGTCGGGATAGGTTCATGGGAGCCGGTGGGCACCGCGGGAGCAGGCTGGAAAGACAGCCCGTCGGCGTATGTTTGCCTTCTCCCGCGACCTGGCGCGGGCAGCTGGTGGCTCAGCCAGGCACAGGCGCGAGGCGCCTGGCACTGCCGACGTTAGGCGCTTGCGCCCGCCGCTGGCAACCATTCTGCTGCCGACCCACCCGGATCCAACCTGAGCCACACACTCGTGGGCCCGCGGCAGGCGCAGCACTACAGGATCGGGTTGCCCCCGGTGACCGCGATCCGGGCGCCGGAGATGTAACTGCCCTCATCTGAGGCCAGCAGCACATACACAGGCGCCAGCTCCACCGGCTGCCCAGCGCGGCCCATCGGCACCTGGCTGCCGAACTCGCTGACCTTGTCGGGGGGCATGGTGGCCGGGATCAACGGCGTCCAGACCGGGCCGGGCGCCACGCTGTTGACCCGGATGCCCCGTTCGGCCAGCATCTGGGCGAGACTGGCGCAGAAGTTCGCGATCGCCGCTTTGGTGGCCGCGTACGGCGCCAGCGACGGCGAGGGCATGTCGGAGTTGACCGACGAGCTGCCGATGATGCTGGCGCCCGGCTTCATGTGCGGCACAGCGGCTTTGCACAGGTGGAACATCGCCGAGATATTGGTGGCGAAGGTGTAGTCCCACTCGTCGTCCGGGATCTCCTCGAGCGTCTCGTGAGACATCTGATAGGCGGCGTTGCTGACCAGCACGTCGATGCGGCCGAATTCGCTCATCGCCTTGGCGATGATGTCGCGGCAGTGCTGCGGCTGGGAGAGATCGCCCCTCATCAGAACGGCCTTGCGGCCTGCCTCTTCGACGTGACGGGCGGTGTCCTTGGCGTCGTCGTCCTCGTTCAGGTACGAGATCAGCACGTCGGCGCCCTCGCGCGCGTAGGCTATCGCCGCCGCCCGTCCGATCCCGCTGTCGCCGCCGGTGATCACGGCTGCCTTGCCGGTGAGGCGGCCGGAGCCGCGGTAGCTGTCTTCTCCGCAGTCAGGCCGCGGTGTCATCTCAGACTGGACGCCGGGGGTCTCCTGCTGCTGTTCGGGCTGGTTCATGCGACACCTCGAAGGCATGGATTGGGCTGCTGTTCCAACCGTAATCCGACCATAGCACCCACCGAAAAGCGCCCGCCCACACAGCCTGACGGCCGCCGCGAACCGGGAGTCCGCGGCGGCCGTCAGCAAGAGGTGGGGGCGGCCTCAGCCGCCGGTGGGCATCCGTTCCCAAGCCCGGTGCTGGGCCAGCGCATGCTGCAGCGGCTGCGCGATCTCGGCCGCATCCGAGGTGATCACCACACCAGCGGCGTCCGGCGGGCAACCGGCCGCGGTGAGCAAGTCAGCCGCTGACCCCCAGCCCACGATTGCCTTGCAGTGCCGCAGCAACTCCGTCACCATCACCATCAGCCGCGGGTCCGGCGGGGAGCCGGCGGCTCCGTCGCTGATGATCAGCGCGTCCAGTTCGACCGAACGGGCAGTGGCCAGGCTTCGCTGCACAGTGACCGTCACCCCGTCGCCCTCGAGCTCACCGCCGACCGGCGCGATCACCAGGCAGGTCATGCCGGCTCCGTTCAAGGCCTGCTGGACGGCGGCCACATCGAGCAGCGACGAGCCCGGCCCGGCGAGCAGCCCGACCACCCGGCCGTCGGTCGGCCAGCTCTGCCCCAGTTGGGACAGCGCAGGGCTGGGCTCCACCTCGGCCGGCTCGTACTCCGCGGCCGGCGCCGGCATCCCGAGCCCGGCGGCCACCCGGGCCACCAAGTCAGGATCCACGTTGGCCAACACCGACAGCTGACGCTGGCGGATCGGCTTCTCATAGCACTTGCTCAACTCGAAGGTGAACGCATCGACCAGGTGCTGCTTCTCGACGTCACTGAGGCTCAACCAGAACAGCCGAGGTTGGCTGAAGTGGTCGTCGAAGGAAGCGGGCGCCTGACGCACCTTGGCCCCGGTCACCGGCTGCGGCGCCTCGATGAAGCCGGCCCCGGAGGTCCCGGTGCTGAACGGGAGGCCGCCGTCGAGCGAGTTCGGCTGGTAAGGGGCGATCCCCTCGTGCACCGCGGTCTGATGCATGCCGTCGCGGAGCATGTCGTTGACCGGGCTCTGCGCGCGGTTGATCGGCAGTTGGTTGAAGTTCGGACCGCCCAGCCGGGTGAGCTGGGTGTCGAGGTAGGAGAACAGCCGGGCCTGCAGCAGCGGGTCATTCGTGACGTCGATCCCGGGCACCAGGTTGCCGAGATGGAAGGCGATCTGCTCGGTCTCGGCGAAGAAATTGGTGGGATTGCCGGTCAGGGTCAGCATGCCGATCGGCTGCACCGGCGCCAGCTCCTCGGGCACGATCTTGGTCGGGTCCAGCAGGTCGATGCCCTCGAAGGTCTGGTCCTCGCTGTCTGGCATCACCTGCACGCCCAGCTCGTACTGCGGAAAGGCGCCGGCCTCGATCGAGTCGGCCAGGTCGCGCCGGTGGAAGTCGGGGTCAAACCCCGCCAGCATCTGCGCCTCTTCCCAGACCAGGGAGTGCACGCCCAGCAGCGGCTTCCAGTGGAACTTCACCAGCGCGGTGTCGCCATCGGCGTTGATGAGCCGGAAGGTGTGGACGCCGAAGCCCTCCATCATCCGGTAGGAGCGTGGGATAGCCCGGTCAGACATCGCCCACATGACGTGATGAGTCGCCTCGGTGTGCAGCGACACGAAGTCCCAGAAGGTGTCATGAGCCGACTGCGCCTGGGGAATCTCGCGATCAGGGTGTGGTTTGGCGGCGTGGACGATGTCGGGGAACTTGATGCCGTCCTGGATGAAGAAGACCGGCATGTTGTTTCCGACCAGGTCGAAGACCCCCTCGTCGGTGTAGAACTTGGTCGCGAAGCCGCGGGTGTCGCGCACCGTGTCGGCAGAGCCGCGCGAGCCCAGCACCGTGGAGAACCGGACGAAGACCGGCGTCTCGACATCAGCGGCCAGGAATGAGGCCCTGCTGAGATTGGCTGCCGAGCCGTAGGAGACGAACGTTCCATGCGCGCCGGCGCCGCGAGCGTGCACCACACGCTCGGGAATCCGCTCGTGGTCGAAGTGCGTGATCTTCTCCCGCAGGTGGTGATCCTGCAGGAGGCTGGGCCCGCGTGCCCCGGCCTTGAGCGAATGGTCGGTGTCGCGCAGCGGCAGACCGACCGAGGTGGTCAGCACGGCGCCCGACTGGGCACGAGACCGGGGCGGCGCGCCGGTCGGACTGCCGGTCGGGGACACCGACTCCGGAGCCTGCTGATCGGGTTTGGGCACTAGTGGCTGAGCGTCGGCCGGGTCGGGCCGCCCTGAAGTCGGAGTGGTGGCGGCGGGTACGCCGGGTATGGGTTCGGGCGGCAGCGATGCCACGTGGGCCTCCAGAAGATCGAGGGAGGCCGGCCGGCTAGCCGAGCGCACGGCCTCAGGGTGGCTACTGGCTGAGCCGGGCATACCGTAACTGATCAAGAAATACGGGTTGGCCGTAGAGCAGCGGCCGGTGGACGCCCCGCCGCGCGGCCGGGTAGCGTCGAAGACGGTTGGACCCGCAGCTGTCCCACAGCGCACCCCCGCGGGCGTGCCGGATGCAACCGAGGCCAGAGATGACCGATCCGCAAACCGTCAGCCCCACCGCCGCTGCCTCCGAGACCACCGGCTCGCTGCTGTTCATCGGCACCGCCACCACGCTGATCCGCTATGGCGACTTCACGTTGCTGACCGATCCGAATTTCCTGCATCAGGGTCAGCGGGCTTACCTGGGCTATGGATTGACCGCCAAACGGCTCACCGCGCCCGCCTTGACACTCGAGCAGCTGCCGGAGCTCGATCTCATCGTGCTCTCCCACCTGCACGGTGACCACTGGGATCGGCAGGCTCAGCGCGGCCTGGACCGCCAGGTGCCCATCATCACCACCCCGCATGCCTCAAAGCGGCTGCAGTTGCGCGGTTTCACCCGCGCCACCGGCCTGCGCACCTGGGGCAGCTCAGAGCTGATCAAGGGCGACACCCGGCTGCGCGTCACCTCCATGCCGGGCCGGCACGCGCCCGGGCTGCTGCGACGGGTGCTGCCACCGGTGATGGGCAGCCTGCTGGAGTTCGGCTCGCTCTCGCGACCGGTCCAGCTGCGGATGTACCTGACCGGCGACACCCTGTTCGTCGATGACCTGCGCGAGATACCGGTTCGCTACCCGGTGATCGACGCCGCCGTGCTGCACCTGGGTGGCACCAGGCTGCCGGGCGGGCTGATGGTCACCATGGACGCCGTTCAGGGCGCGGACCTCGTGGAGCTGGTCAAGCCCGGCCTGGCCATCCCGGTGCACTACGACGACTACCGGCTGTTCAGGTCACCGTTGGCCGATTTTCGCGCCGAGGTCGAGCGCCGCGGCCTCACCGGCTCGGTGCGATTCGTCGACCGGGGTGAGACCGTGGCGTTGACCGGCCCAGCAGCCGGCTAGGACCTGCCGGTCAGCGCCGGACGCTCGTCGCCGACGCCGCGGTAGAGGCGGTTCATCAGCAGTTGCGAGGCCTTGCGACGACCGCCGCCGAGCAGGCCCTCGCGAGCCAGCGCGGCCCGCGCGGCGTTCGCGCCGGGGCCGCCGTGCACGCCACCGCCGGGGTGGGCCGACGAGCCGCCCAGGAACAGCCGGTCGACCGGGGTGCTGGCGCCGCCCATGCCCGGCACCGGCCGGAACACCAACTGCTGGTGCAGTTGCGCCGTGCCGCCGTTGACGGCGCCGTGCACCAGCGACGGGTTCGCCTGCTCCAGCCGTCCGGGGGATTGGACGTAACGGCCGACCACCAGCTCGGCGAATCCCGGAGCGTGCCGCTCGATGCGCGCCTCGACCCGCTCGACATGCTCGGCGATGACCTCCTCGCCGAAGTCCACGCCGGCCGGCAGGTGGGTGTAGCACCAGGCCGACTCGGTGCCCGCGGGCGAGCGACTCGGGTCAGCGGTGGTCATCTGGCCGAACAGCAGGAACGGCTGCCGGGGCGTCTGCCGGGTGGCCAGGTCAGCGGCGTACCGGGTGAGGCCGTCGAGGTCGACGCCCAGATGCACGGTCCCGGCGCCTCGGGCGCCAGCCGCGGTCCAGGGCACCGGGGAGCGCAACGCCCAGTCGATCTTCACCGTGGGGCTGTCCCACTGGAAGTTGTCCAGGTCTGCGACGAAGCGGGCCGGCAGGTGCTGCTCGCCCACCAGGTCCCGGTACAGGGCCGGCGCCGTCACGTCGGCCAGCACCGCGCGGCGGGCCCGGATCCGCTCGCCGGTGGCCAGCCGGACGGCGACCGCCACGCCGTCGCGCACCTCGATCGACTCCACCGGGCTGGACAACCGGACGGAGCCGCCGCGGTCGGCGAGCCGGGCCGCCAGCGACTCGGTCAGCTTGCCGGCGCCGCCGACCGGAACCGGGAACCCGTAGCTCTGCCCCAGCATCGCCAGCAGCCAGCCGTACAGGGCGCTGCCGGCGCCCTCGGGCGGCAGATCGGCGTGCAGGGCGTTGCCCGCCAGCAGAATCGGCGCGCCCTCGCCGCTGAACTGCTCCTCACCGAACCGGCGGACCGGCAGCACCGCCAACCTCGCCATCCGCAGCGCCCCGGCGGCGCCCAGGCCGGCCAGCAGCCGGCGCGCGGGGCCGAGCGCCGGCAGCGGGGTGAACAGGGCGTCGATCAGCGGTTGCCGGATGGCCTCCCATTGCTGGGCCATCGCCCGCCAGGCGGCGCCGTCACCGGCGGCGAACTCCTCGACTGACGCCGCGGTCTGGTCCACATCCCGGGAGAGCACCGCGCACCGGTCATCGGGAAAGACGTGGGCCAGCACGCTGGGCGAGTGCGCCCAGTGCAGGCCGTAGCGGTCCAGCTCCAGCGCCCGCAGCACCGGCGAGGCCGCCGACAGCGGGTAGAAGGCGCTGAACAGGTCTGACAGGTAGCCCGGGCTGGTGACCTCGGCCGATCGCACCGCGCCGCCCAGATGCGGCGTCGCCTCGCAGACGACGACGTCCCAACCGTGGTCGGCGAGCAGGTTCGCGGCCACCAGGCCGTTATGCCCGGCGCCGATCACCACTGCGTCCGGAGCGTCGTCGGAACGGGCTCCGGCGGAGCGCGGAGCCTGGATGGTGGGCTGCATGGACTCGACCGTACCGCGCGCCGGCGTGATTAACTGGCTGTGTCCCGCTGAGCAGCAGCGTGCACCGTGCCCTACCGGTCGCCGAGCCCGCCTGCCCGCCGAGCCCGCTCGCCGCCGCCGGCAAGGCGCTGCTTCGGTCGCCGACGATCAGCAGGAGAAGTCGTGAAAGCCCTTACCTGGCAGGGAAATCAGAACGTTCAAGTCATCGACGTGCCGGATCCGCAGATCCTGGAGCCGACCGATGCGATCGTGCGGGTCACCTCGACGGCGATCTGCGGCTCGGACCTGCACCTGTACGGGGTGCTCGGCCCGTACCTCAAGGCCGGCGACGTGCTGGGCCACGAGGCGATGGGCATCGTGGAGGAGGTCGGCTCGGACATCAGCGACCTGCGGCCGGGGGACCGGGTCGTGGTGCCGTTCAACATCTCGTGCGGCTTCTGCTGGATGTGCTCGCGGCAGCTGTTCTCCCAGTGCGAGACGACTCAGGTGAGATCGCAGGGCAAGGGCGCGGCCCTGTTCGGCTACACCTCTCTGTACGGCTCGGTGCCCGGCGGCCAGGCCGAGTACCTGCGAGTCCCGCAGGCGCAGTTCGGCCCGATCAAGGTCCCGCACGGCACCCCGGACGAGCAGTTCCTGTTCCTGTCCGACATCCTGCCCACCGCGTGGCAGGCGGTCGCCTATGCCGGCGTGGGGCCGGGCAGCACGGTGGCCGTGCTCGGGCTCGGCCCGGTCGGCCAGTTCGCGGTCCGGATCGCCAAGCACCTCGGCGCCGAACGGGTTATCGGGGTGGACACCGTCGCCGAGCGGTTGGCGCTGGCCGCCCGCTACGGCGCCGAGCCGCTGGACTTCGCGGCGGTGGACGACGTCGCCGACAGCCTGATCGAGCTGGTCGACGGACGCGGCCCGGACGCGGTGATCGACGCGGTGGGCATGGAGGCGCACGGCAACCGGCCGGTCGCCCTGGCGCAGAAGGTGACCGGGCTGCTGCCCGACGCCATCGCCCAGCGGGTCACCGACAAGTTCGCAGTCGACCGGATGGATGCCCTGCACGCCGCGGTGAAGGGTGTCCGGCGCGGCGGCGTCGTGTCGATCAGCGGTGTCTATGGCGGCGAGGTCGACCCGATGCCGATGATGGAGATGTTCGACCGCCAGGTCCAGTTGCGGATGGGCCAGGCGAACGTGCGTCAATGGAGCGATCAGGCGCTGGCGGCGGCGATGGATCCGGCTGACCCGCTGGGTGTTCTGGACCTGGTCACGCACCGGCTGCCGCTGGCTGACGCGCCCTCGGGTTATGAGATGTTCCGCAACAAGGAGGACGGCTGTGTCAAGGTGGTGTTGCAGCCGTGACGGCCGGCCCGCCAGTCGTGGTGGTGACCGGCGCCTCCAGCGGGATCGGGCTGTCCACTGCCCGGGCGTTCGCGGCGCGCGGCGCGCGGCTGGTGCTCGCCTCGCGCAGCGCTGACCAGCTCGCGGTGGTCGCCGCGCAGTGCCTGGCCGACGGCGCCGCCGTCGCCGAGGTGGTCGTCACCGACGTCGCCGACGAGCGGTCGGCGCAGAACCTGATCGACACCGCGGTCGCGACGCACGGCCGGGTCGACGTGGTGGTGCACTCGGCCACGGTGATGGCCTACGGCTCCATCGAGGAGTTGCCGACCGAGATCTTCACCGCGGTGGTGGACACCGCCATTGAGGGCACGTTCTTCGTGGCGCGCGCGACGCTGTCGGCGTTCCGCTCCCAACGCCGTGGGCACCTGGTCGTGGTGAACTCGCTGCTCGGCGCCATCGCGGCGCCGCAGATGGGGGCCTACGTGGTGGGCAAGTGGGGCCAGGCCGGGCTGCTGCGGGTGCTGCAGCTGGAGACCCGGGATGAACCTCAGATCCTGGTCAGCTCGGTGTCCCCGGGCGGCGTCAACACTCCGATCTACTCCCAGGCGGCCAATGTCACCGGCCGATCGGCCCGCCCGCCGTTGCCGGTGGACTCGCCGGAGAAGGTCGCCCAGGCGATCCTGAGCTGCGTGGACCGGCGCCGCGCCAGGGTGTCGGTGGGACCGGCGAATCCGATGATCGTGGCGGGGTTCCGGCTGTTGCCCAGGGTCTATGACGCGCTGGTGACACCCTTGCTGCACCTGGCCTCGCTGACCAAGCGGCCGCCGAGTGAGCCTTCGACCGGAAATGTGCTGCGACCGCTGCCCGCCGGTGAAGCCGAGCACGGTCGGTGGCCGGGGCCCTTGGGAATCGCGCGCCGCTGATCCGGACGGACGGCTCTGTCTGCCGAACTGTCCACTTTCTCCTGACTGCATGCGTATTGTTGTCTCGTCCCGATAATCACGCATTGAGGAGATGTCCTCAGCTGGAGTGGCCGTCTCATGACAGAGGTGCCGGCGGGGCTGAGCCAGCTGGCCGAGGACGCCTTGGGGTTGCTGGGCGCGGTGGCCGTGGCGGTGCGGCGATCCGCCCCCGACGGGGTACTGGAGACTCTGGCGCTGGCCGGACGCAATGCCGAGGCGCTCGTCACCGGCGCGGACGGGCCGATCGAGCCGGCGCCGGTGTCGGTCCGCGGTCGCTGGCGACGCCGCGAGCACGCCGGCCCGGGTGAGCTGGAGAGCCATCCGATCACCGGCGCCACCGGTCGGCGGCTGGGCTGGCTGACTTTCGAGCGCGGGCCTGCCGACGCCGGCCGGCTCGGCGAGACGGCGCTGCGGTTGGTGCTTGCCCACGCCGGGGCGCTGCTGGAGGCCGCCGAGCTGGCGGCTCGGCTGAGCGCCCAGCAGGAGGTGTCGCTCCAGCGACTTCAGGAGCTTCGGATCGTCGATCAGGCATTGAGCGTCGCCTTCGAGGAATCAGTGGTGGGGATGGTGATGATCAGCCTCGACCCGGCCGATGCCGGCAGCTGCCTGCGAGTCAACGACGCGCTGTGCCGGCTCACCGGCTACACCCGCGAGCAGCTGCTCGGCCGTCCCTTCGAACAGGTCACCCTGCCGGAGGACCGCGCCCTGACCGCTTCGGCGATGCGGCGCGCGATGGCGGGCCGGCGGACGCCGTTCCGGGCCGACAAGCGTTACGTGCGCGCCGATGGCGGCATTCGCTGGGTGCGGGTCACCGCGACGCCGCTGTTCGACGACGACGACCGGCCGTTGTACGCCCTGGGCCAGGTGGAGGACCTGAGCCGGCGGGAGGAGCGCGATGTCGAGCTCGCCGCCCGGTTGGACCCGCTCACCGGGCTGTTGAACTCGGCCGCGCTCGAGGAGGGCCTGGTCGAGACGGTGCAACGCGCGCACCGCATCGGCACCGGCTGCGCCGTCCTGTTCGCCGAACTCGACGGCTGGGAGGAGTTGGCAGCCGGCCAGGACGAGTCCAGCGGGCTTGCCGATCAGCTGCAGCAGGCGCTGGCCCAGCGGTTGCAGACCACGCTGCGCGGCAGTGACGTGATCAGCAGGGTGGGCGACAACCAGTTCGTGATCATCACCGAAGAGGTGGGGCCGGAGCAGGTCGAGGCGGTGGCCCGGCGGCTCAAGCAGGCCCTGGCCGCACCCGAGGTGATCGACGGCCGGGAGTTCTCGATGTCGGCCAACCTCGGCTTGTCGGTGCTCGCCGGCGACCCTGGCGATGACGCCGGGCAGAGCGCGACGCTGCTGGCGCAGGCCCGGACGGCGCTGGCACAGGCCCGGGCAGTCGGCGGTGGTTCGCACGTGCTGTATCTCAGTGACGGCGCTCAGCCGGCGAACGGCATGTCGCGCACCCTGTACGCCCATCCGGAGTGGCGAGGCAGAGCGCTGCGATGAGCCCGGGCGCCAAAGTGCGGCGAGACGTTCAGCCGCGGGCCGGGCAGCCGATAGGGGTGTCGACGCCCACCGGAAGGACCTGTCTTCATGCCGCGAGACTCAGCCCGATCGCTTCGTGCTGCTGTGATCGCGGTAGGCGCATTGGGCGCCCTGTCCCTGTCGGTGCCGGCCTCGCTCTGGATGGCTCCCGGTGGGACGCTGCCCGGGCTGCGGCCGGTCCACTCCGTCGTCCAGGCGCAGGGCTTCGACGGCGAGGGGCGCCAGCTTGCCAGTCCGGCTCGGCTCCGGCCCGGTTCCAGCATCGAGATCGTCGTGACCGGGTTCAGCCCTGCCGAGCCGATCCTGCTGCGCCGATCGGCCAGCGCGGCTGCCTTCTCCGGCGGCCGGGCCGACCGGCAGGGTGTCTTCCGCTACCGCCTGACGGTCCCGGCGGCCATGTCAGGCGCCCAGGCCCTGACGGTGATCGGCAGCCCGGGCCGGGCCGGCGGGCAACCGGGTAGCTCACCGCCGACCGCGGTGTTCCAGTACGTCGTCAGCGCTGATCAGGCCGGTTGACCGGTTGCCGCGGCGTCGGTCAAGCGGCGCCAGCCCCGCATGCCGTCCTGGGCAGGCGAGCCCCGACTTTCAGCACCCGCCGCCACCGACTCGCGGAGCAATTTGGGGTTTAGCATTTGTTTATACTTTAAGGTTTGTTTACGGTTGAGAGTGGCTTTTGCGGTTTCGGGCTTGGTTGTTGACCACCTGCCCGGCCTCAGCGAAGATGGCTGGATCGCGGCGGAGAGCCGGGTGCGCTGACCAAGGCCTCAAGCGTCCCACTGCCCGGTTGGAGGGTGTCTGACAACGTGGTGAGAACGCATTCGCACGGCACCCACCGGTTGGACTGGGAAGACCCCACCCTCAGGGAATGGGACTGCACCGTCCTCTGGTCTGATCCCGCTGACCCCGAGGCCGGCATCGTGCTGGACCGATCGGCCTTCTACCCCGGTGGCGGCGGCCAGCCGCCCGACCACGGCGTGCTGCTCTGGGGCGGCGTGCAGACCCGGATCGTGGGCACCCGCAAGGGTGAGGACCTGTACCTGCTGCCGGCGCCGCAGGACCCGGTGCCGCCGGCCGGCGCCGCGGTGCACGGCGCGCTGGACGACGTCCGGCGCAGCGCCCTGATGCGGACCCATTCAGGACTGCATGTGCTGTGCGGAACGGTGTTCCGTGATTTCGGCGCGATGGTCACCGGCGGCAACATGGAACCCGGCGAGGCCCGGCTGGACTTCAACCTGCCGGAGATACCCGCCGGCTTCAAGCAGGGCCTGGAGGACGCGGTGAACGCCGAGATCCTCGCTGACCGGGCGATCGAGGTGCGGTTGTTGCCGCGCGAGCAAGCGCTGGCCATTCCCGACATCATCCGCACCCAGGCGGTCTTTCCGCCTGAGACCCCTGAGCTGCGAATCGTGGACATCATCGGGCTGGACGCCCAGGCCGATGGTGGGACGCACGTCGCCTCGACCCGCCAGATCGGTCGGCTGCAGGTCTACAAGGTGGAGAACAAGGGGCGGCAGAATCGCCGGGTGCGCATTCGGTTGAGCGACTGATCCAAGCGGCCGCGCGCGCTTCGCCGCAGGGCGAGGCGGCCCGACCAGGCAGGCCGCGCGCGCTTCGCCGCAGGGCGAGGCAGGCCCCATCGGCGTGCGCTCGCCGGTCGGCACGTCCGCGGGGCGCTGCGGCAGGTGGCGAGTAGCGTGCCTTTCAGCCGCCAGACGCCTCAGCAGTGTGGCTTTGGCGCGGCGCCGAAGGAGCCTCAGACATGACTGATCCCCACGATCCCTCGCTGCCCAGATCCAGCTCGGACCTCGGCGGCCCACCCGGCACCGGTCCGCGAGTGACGCCGCCGGCCCGTGACCTCGCCGGATCTCCCCCGGCCGGAGCGGTCGATCGTGAGCCGATGGCGCCGGTCGCCGGCACTCCTGTGTCAAGCGGCTCGGCGGCCGGCGCCGGGCGGCCGGCTCCTGGCTTCAACGAGAAGGGGCATGTCCGGGCCACCAAGGTCAGCGGGGTCTGGATCGGGCTGATCACCACCGCCCTGTTCGTGATCCTGCTGATCATCTTCATCGCGCAGAACTCCCGGCGGGTCACCATCCACTTCTTCGGCTGGCAGGGCCAGTTCTCGCTCGCGCTGGCGATCCTGCTGGCAGCGGTGGTGGGCGTGCTGCTGGTCGCGATCCCCGGCAGCCTCCGGATCCTGCAGTTGCGCAGGGCGCTGCACAAGAACGTGCCCGGCGGCAGGAGCCTGGGCTGATGGCGGGCGCGGGCGAGGAGTCGCTGCGCCAGTTCGGCCCGGCGGCCCACCCGGAGCGGCCGGTGGCCAAGCAGCGCCCGGCCGGCGCCAGTGATGAGCTGGTGGCGGCGCTGGGCAAGCTGTCAGAGGCGCTTGAGGTGGTGGAGGAGGCCCGCGGCCTGCTCTACACCTTTCACCGCCGCTCCGGTCGCGCTGATCTGACCCTGCAGGAGGCGGTGCAGGCGCTGCACGACGCGGGCGAGCACGAGACCGCACGGCAGGTCGCCGACACCCTGGTCGGCCGCGATGTGATTCCGGGTTGCTGGACGTTCCAACTCGTCGAGCAGTACGACGCCCAGTACTGGTCGCCGTTCCGCGCCGTGGAGGCCGAGGTCCGGCAGCGGTTGGCCGCGGGCACGGCGCACATCTACGAAGCCGAGATGAAGCACCGCGAGCAGCAGCCTGGCCAGGACTGAGCCGCCAGGCCGTCCCGCGCCGCCGTGAGCGGTCGAACGCGACGGCGGGGGCGGCCGGCACTGCCGGACAACCGTGGTCGTGGCGCGAGTCGGCTCGTTGACTGACGTGGGCGCCAGGTCGAGCTGTCAGAATAGTCTTCGGCGTTGACCTGACAGCTGGCCAGCGACACCGACCGCCCGGCGCAGAGGCCGGCGGCAGGACGAGCGGAGCACGTGTGGCTGAGAATCCAGCGGGCGGCACCAGGCAGGACGACCCCGCGCCTGCCGAGCACCCAGAGCCTCAGCCGCCCAAGTGGATAAGTTCGATCAGAGACCGGGTTAGGCGCGTCCCGGGCGGCGCGATGATCTGGCGAGTCCTGATCGGCACTCTCGGCACGGTGATCGTGCTGGTGGGGCTGGCGCTGATCCCGCTGCCGGGGCCCGGCTGGCTGATCGTGTTCATCGGGGTCGCGGTGTGGGCCACCGAGTTCTACTGGGCTCAGCGGCTTCTGCAGTACGGGCACCGGATGGTGCAGCACTGGACCGAGTGGGTGAAGAGTCGTTCACTGATGATCCGGATGCTCATCGGCCTGGGCGGACTGCTGGTGCTTGCCGGGGTCGCCGGGTTCACCTGGATGACATTTTTCTGAGCCTGCCAGCGCGCGGGTTCGCCGGAGCTCCCGGACCGCTGCCACGTGGCGATGGCTGCCCTCGGGGGCCGTCGGACGGCGTGTAAGCTGGCCGAGGTTCCAACCGCACCAGTTGCGGGCGATTAGCTCAGCGGGAGAGCACTGCCTTCACACGGCAGGGGTCACTGGTTCGATCCCAGTATCGCCCACCACGGTCTGCGCGCCGCGGCTACGGCACATGACGCGATCGACGGTTGACTAAACACCTACTTTTCATCCATTAGATGTCTGCATATTTAATTTGTCTTGTTCGGGCGATTCGGTGTATTCCGGATTTCCTGTCCGACATCGACTATTAGAAAGCGCTTAACAAGGCACTCGGTCATCGCGCTGGAGTTCGCATAACGCTTTAGCGCGGCAGGTATAGGCGTGTCGGAGTGATCGTGTAGACATTTCTGCTCGTTTACACTATGTTCGCATAGGCCGATATCGCCTCACCCGGCTCTATTCGGCCTGCTGACGTCAATCGTCACCATAATGACCGCAACGCACCCGTCGGCCATGATCCCAGGCCCCTCGCGCCCGAGGGCGACCATCGGCCGCGCGCACCAGTAAAAGATCGTCAAGAGGAGCACTATGAAGTCAGGCGCGGGCTACGTCGTCCTGTTGGAATCCACCGACGCCGGCGGCCACGAGCTTGGGCTGGCCGTGACGCAGATGGGCTTGCGCCCGCTGTTCCTGCTCGACACCGAGCTCTACCGGGCCGACCTGGCGATGTGCCTGCAGAGTTTCGAGTACCTTCCTGCCGACACCCGTGACGTCGCCGGCATGGTGTCGCTGCTGGCCGCCGACGGCCGGCGCGTCGTCGGCGTGGGCACCCTGGTGGACAGCCGCATCCCGTTCGCGGTGAAGTTGGCCGCCGCGCTGGGCGTGCCGGGGCCGGACCCGGCCTGCGGTCCGCTGAGCGACAAGCGGCAGGTCGCCCAATGGTGCCCCGAGGTCAGCCCGCGCTCGGCGGCTGCCGCTCCCGGCCCGCAGCCCGTGGCCGACACCCTCGCCGAGTGGCAGCGGGAGTTCGGCTCGGCCGCGGTGATGGTCAAGCCACGCGTCGGTTGCGCGGGCGTCGGCGTCCGGCTGCTGACCGAGGACCAGCAGAAGCAGCAGTTCGTCGCCGACACGCCCGATCTGCAGAACTGGCTGGTCCAGGAGCACTTCCCCGGCAGCCTTTTCAGCATGGAAGGCTGGGTGGACTCCGCCGGCGTCCATTACGTCGGCTGGACCTCGCGACGCAAGATCGGCAACACCGAGACCGAGTTCCGGTTCGAGGGCTTCGACACCCTGCCCGTCGCGCTCACCAAGCAGGCGCAGGAGGCCGTCGCCCACCTGATCGAGCAGGCCTCGATGCGCCGGGGCTGGTTCCACATCGAATTCCTGGTGGACGAGGCCCGGCGGGCACTGCGCCTGATCGACGCGAACGTGGGCCGCACCGGCGGGGCGATGCTCCCGCACGCGATGGCCATGGCGCTCGGGGTGACGACGAGTGACCTGTACCAGCACGCGCTGGAGATGCAGCTCTGGGGCAAGTCCTCGGTGAGCCTGCCGGACACGCCGCCGCTGACCCGGATCCACAAGTGCGTCTGCTTCGGGTCGCCGCGCGCGGCGACCTTACGGGAGGTCCGGCTACCCGGCACCCCTTTGCAGCATGGGCCGTTGCGAGTCGTCCGGATTCTCGGCGCCGGCGACGAGGTGAGCGAGATCGGTCAGGATGACTGGTCCTGGATCGGCTTTGTGGCCGGTCCTGAGGACGAGGTCGACCGGTACACCGCCCAGATCGAGATTCACACCACCGACGCGGTCCTGCCGGCCGCCAACTGAGGAGCAGGTTTGTCACCCGTAGCAAAATATCTAGGTAGTTTCTCCTCCCAACTCGGGCTCATGATGGGAGCGCTGTACTACTTCGCCTACGCCGCCCCGTCCGGCGCCTGGGATGACCCGTGGTTGATCGGGGTCAGCCTGTTCATCTCCGGCTTCGCCCCGTATTACTCCAAGTTCAGCAACAAGATCGACGAGAAGACCGCCTTCCGCACCGCCTCGGTGTTCGCCGGGAAGTTGGCCCGGTTCCTCGCGCAGGTCCTGTTCAACGTGGTGGTCTACTACCTGCTGGTGCAGGGCAAGTCGGTCGACGAGGCAGACCTGGCCGGGCTCGGCGGCATCCTCGGCATCTCGCTGGCGGTCAGCCTCGCCTCCCAGGGCATCCAGTACCTCGCGATCGCCTTCTCCAACAGGGACATCGGCATCAAGAACCTCAACGTCACCATCGGCGTCGCGGTGTCCATCGCAGTCGCCGCGATGGCTGCGCAGGGCTTTGACACGGCCCAGACCGTGTTGAAGATCGCCGGCGTGCTGCTTGCCATGGTGGGCGTGTTCTACGCGCTGTACACCGACATGCGCGGATGGTTGGCCCCCAAGGGCCGCGGCGACATCGGGGTCTACTTCGGCACCTTCAACCCCGCGCACAAGACGCATGCCGCCATCCTGCGCCGGTTCATCGAGGACCGTCAGCTGGACAAGGTGATCGTCCACCCGACCCTGATCCCGAAGATCCACCGGCTGGCGCTGGAGAAGGGCCAGATCGAGATCGTCGAGCAGGCCGGGGGCATGCGGGTGTACGAGGCCACCGACAAGGCCGACGTGCACGTCAACTACTTCATGACCGGCAAGCGGTTCTACGAGACCGAGCACCGGCTTGAGATGCTCAAGATCATGGTGCGCGAGGAGGGCCTGGCCGACAAGGTCGAGGTGGCCATGTACCCGCAGGCCTACAACGCCAAGGGCTTCTACGGCGTGGTCCGCGAGATCCGCCGGCTCCACCCCGGCAAGCGGATCCACGGCTTGCACGGCAGTGACGTCGGCGGCATGCTCGTCCGCTCCATCTACGACGAGTGCATGAGGATCATCCCGTACGCGGTCAAGCGCATCGACGGCATCTCGGCCACGGCCATCCGGGCCGGGGCGCAGGGCATGACCACCCCCGGCGTGGCGGCGTACATCAGCGCGTTGAACTCCGGCGCCGACGCGCCGGCCACCGCCAACACCGTGGCCGAGCCGACCGCCAACACCGACGCCTCGCGCGCCGACGCCGAGGCCTCGAGCGCCTCGAGCAGCCTGACCCCCACCCGACCCCTCTAACCACCGCACCACCCCTGTCGAAGGAGACACCGCATGGCTGTAACACCGAGGATCCTGCTGGTTATCGACATCCAGCAGGAGTACACCGCCGCCGGACGGGCGTTCCACATCGCGGGAATCGAGCCTTCGTTGACCAACGCGAAGACGCTGATCGACGCCGCCCGAGTCGCCGGCGTTCCGGTGTGGCATGTCCAGCACCAGCAGGAGAAGGGGGTGTTCGCCCGGGGCGGTGAGCACACCGACCCGATCGCCGGCTTCGAGCCGCAGGGCGACGAGCCGGTCTTCATCAAGGACATGTACAACTCCTTCAGCTCCCCGGAGCTGGTCAAGGCGCTGGAGGCCACCAAGCCCGAGGACATCACCGTCATCGGCTACGGCACGCCGCTGTGCTGCCTGTCCACCATCGTCGACGGCATGCACCGGGGCTACTCGTTCACGCTGGTCGAGGACGCGGTGGCCGCCAAGGCCACCAAGCAGACCAGCGAGGAGGAGATGCACCGGTCGGCGGTGAACGTTATCTCCGAGTACGCCCGGGTGACACGGACCGAGGACGTGCTCCAAGAGTTCAAGGGCTGACCGCCCCCTGCGATCACCTGCCCCGGTCGCTGAAAACCGTGACAGGGCAGGGCTGAGCTGAGCGAGGCCGTTCTGCGTCATGACGCAGAACGGCCTCGATCGCGTTACGGCTCAGGAGTGTTGCGGTTGCGGCGCGGGCGCGGTGTCGACAGCCTCGCTGGAGCGGGAGTCACCCGATCGCTTCCTGCCGAAGCGCAGGTAGAGCGAGGGAACCACGAACAGGTTGAGCAGGGTCGAGGACACCAGCCCGCCGATGATCACCACCGCCATCGGATGCTCGATCTCGTGCCCCGGGATGTCTCCCAGGACCACCAGCGGCACCAGCGCGAGCCCGGTCGCCAACGAGGTCATCAGAATAGGCGCCAGTCGTTCCCGAGCGCCGCGAAGCACGAGGTCGGGGCCGAAGACCTCGCCTTCGTGTCTCTCCAGATGCTGGCAGTGGTTTATCAACAGGATGCCGTTGCGCGCGGCGAGGCCGAGGATGGTCAGGAACCCCACCAGCGAACCCAGGGAGATGACGCCCCCGCTGAGGTACGCGGCGATCACCCCTCCTACCAGGGCCATCGGAAGCATGAGCATGCTCAGGGTCGCCAGCCTCCAGCCGCCGAACGCTGCCTGCAGCAGCGCGAAGATCGCCACGACGGTCAGCGCGCTGTAGATCAGCAGCCGTGTTTGGGCCGCCTTGCGCTCGGTGTACTCACCGAGCAACTCAGCGTTGTATCCCTGCGGGTAGGACACCTGCGCAAGCGCGCGCTCGAGGTCACCGACGACCGCGCCCAGGTCGCGGCCGCTGACATTGGCGCCGATGTCGATCCGGCGCGATCCGTCCTCGCGCCTGATGATGTTGGGCGTCGGCGCGGTCCGCACGTCGGCTATCTGGCCCAGGCGCACGTGCGTTCCATTGGGTGTGTCGAGCAGCAGGTTGCGCAGGCTGTCGGGGTCGTGCCGGGTCTCGGGCGTGCTCCACACCCGCACGTCGTAGGCCTTGCCCTGCCGGAACACGTCATTGACCTCTTCACCGGCCATCAGCGTTGCGGCGGCGCGGCGGACATCGCCGGGCTTGATCCCGTACCGCTGGGCCTTGGCCAGGTCGACCTTGACCTCGAGCTGCGGAATCTCTGACTGCAACTCCACGTGCTCCTCGACGGTGCCGTCGATGCCGGCCAGGATGGCGCGGATCTCCTCGGCCTTGGCTCGCATCACCTCGAGGTCGGTGCCGTACAGCCGGACCACGATGGCCTCACCGGCGCCGGCCAGCACTTCTCGGATTCGCTCCTTCAGGTAGGTCTGCACGTCCCGTTGCAGGCCCGGGTAACCGGCGACGACGTCATTGATCGCCACCAGGGTGGTGTCGTAGTCGGCGTCGGGGTCGACGCTGATCCAGTTCTCGCCGAAGTTGATGCCGACCACCTCGTCGGCGTTGCTGGCCTGGCCGATGTGGGAGCCGAAGTTGCGCACGCCCGGAACCGCCAGCAGCTCCTTGCTCGCCTGGGTGGAGATGCGGACCATCTCCGGATGCGAGGTGCCCGGCTGGGTCACCCAGTGCATGAGGAAGTCTCGTTCCTTGAAGGAGGGCAGCATCGACTGGCCGAGCATCGGCGCCAGCAGCACTCCGAGGACCACGACGAGTCCGACCGCCCCGTAGGCCCGACCCGGCCTGCGGATGATCGGAGACAGCGCCGCGGTGTAGCCCCGCTGGAGCACCCGGACCAGCGGGGGCTCCTTGTCGGTGAGCGGCGCCTTGCGCAGCAGGATGAGAGCCAGCGCAGGGGTGATCGTCAACGCGACGAGCATCGAGACAGCCACCGCGATGGCGTAGGACGCCGCGAGCGGACGGAAGAACGATCCGGTGAGCCCTTCGAGGAAGAACACCGGCACCGCGGCCGCGATGATGATGAGCGTGGCGTACACGATGGGACCGCGCACTTCCAGCGACGCTTCCAGGATCACCGAGGCGGTGGACCGACCTGTCCCTTCACGCCGGTTCTGCCGGAGCCGCCGCATGATGTTCTCGATGTCGATGATGGCGTCGTCGACGACCACGCCGACCGAGATCACCAGCCCCGCGAGCACCATCGTGTTGATCGTCGAGCCACGCCAATAGAGCACCAGGCCGGCCGAGACGAGTGACAGGGGGATGGCGATCAGGCTGATCACCGCGGTGCGCCACGCGAAGAGAAACGCGACCAGCACCAGGACCACGAGCAGGCACCCGAGCAGCAAGGCGTTGGACAGGTTGTCCAGCGCGGACTCGATGAACGTCGCGGGACGGAAGATGGTCGTGTCGACGCGCACGCCGGGCAGGCCGGGCTGAAGCTCTGCCATCACCTCCTCGACGCCCTGCGTCACCTCGAGCGTGTTGCCCCACGGCAGCTTCTCCACGATGAGCATGAGCCCGGGTTTGCCGTCGATGACCGCGTCGCCGATCAATGGCTGATGGTCGACCACCACACGAGCCACATCGGTGATGGTCAGCGACTCCTGGGCGTTCTCGCGCAACGAGACCCGCCCGAGCTCATCCGGACGCACGATGGGCAACACGTGCTCGATCCCCAGCCGGTGATCCTCGGTGTCGATGAACCCGCCGGTGCCGACGACCGCTCCGTTGGCGTACTTGAGCAGGCCGGCGTCCATCGAGTCAGCCGTGACCCGCATGAGCTCGTTCAACGAGACCTTGTGCCTCTGCAGCAGCTCCGGGTCCGCCTGCACCTGCAACTGCTCCTGGCGCATGCCCCAGATCGCCACGTTGGCGACGCCGTGCACGCGCATCAGCTCTGTCCTGATCTTGTAACGGGCGAGCGTGGAGAGCTCGATCAAGGACAAGGTGTCCGAGGAGATGCCGATCTTCATGACACGGCTGGTCGCCGACAGCGGCTGGATCATCGCCGGCGGGCGGGCCCAGGCCGGCAGGGTCGGGGTGACGGTGGCGACCCGTTCCTGCACCAGCTGCCGGGCGTTGAGCAACTCGGTGCCCTGATCGAAGATCAGCTCGATCGAGGAGAGTTGGGAGACCGACTTCGACCGCATGACGTCGAGTCCCTCGACGCCGTTGAGAGCCTCCTCCAGGGGGACGGTCACCAGTTGCTCGACCTCGGCGGCGGTCAGGCCCAGGGCCGCCGTCTGAACCTCCACGCGTGGCGGGGCGAACTCGGGGAAGACGTCCACCGGGGCACTGGCCAGTTGCACGCTGCCCAGCAGCAGCATGCCCAATCCGAGCGCGAGCGCGAGGAACCTGAACCTGAGGCTGGACGAGACGACCCATCGCATCATGGTGTGATCCCTCTCGACTCAGCTGAGACCGGCTTCAGCGCCGGAGAGTTCGGCCGATCCGGCCGTCACCACGCTGGCGCCGACAGGCGGGCCCGAGGCCAGCACCGCGAGGTCACCGTCGTAGTGGTCGACGACCACCGGAGACCGGGTGAAGACCCGCGGCCCGACGACCAGGTAGGCCGCGGCCTTTCCCTTCTTGTCGAAGAGCAGGGCCGTGTAGGGGATCGCGATCCCCGTCGCCGCGCCGGGCCGGCTGGATTTCAGCGTGGCCTTGGTGACCGTGGCGGTTGTCAATCCCAGCCGCTCGACGGCTCGCTCGGTCAACGTCAGTTTCGTGGGCTGGCCGGCGGCCTTCTCGACCTTCACGGGCTTGGGGGCGGAGTCCTCGTCGTCCTCGGCTGCCTGCCTGCACCCGGACAGGCTCAGGCAGGCCATCACGGCGACGGCGACACACGCCCTACGGCGCGACATGGGTCAGTCTCGGGCTTGAGCCGTTGCTGGAGTCACTACCGTCGAACGGCACAGGCCCGGTTCTCTGCGGCGCGGGCACGTCCGGTCGCCGTGCCGGGGCGTGGCGCAGGTAGAGCGGCGGGAGGAGGAACAGCAGCACCAGGACCGAGGTCACAAGCCCGCCGAGAATCACCGCGGCGATCGGCCTGATGAGCTCCTGGCCGGCGACGGCGCCCAGGAACAGCAAGGGCGTCACGGCTGCGGCCACTGCCAGCGCGGTGGTCACGATGGGCGCCAGTCGCTCGTGGGCCGTGGCAGAGACAGCCGCCGGGTCAGGCCGGCCGTTCGCCGCGCGGTCGAGTTCCTCCCACTGCCGGATGAGCACGATGCCCTGCCTGGCAGTGATGCCCACAACCGTGAGCAACGCCAGCAACGTGGTGCGCGAGAGCGCGCCCTGGTCCAGCCGGGCGACGGCGACCCCGCCCACCAGCGCCGCGAGCAGAGCCACCGACATCAGGGTCGCAAGGCGCCAGCTCGCGAACGCGGCCTGCAGGAGCAGGAAGATCAGCAGCGCCGTGGCCAGGCCCAGCAGGCCGAGCCGCACCTGCGCGTCCTGCCGTTCGGCGTAGTCGCCACGCAGTTCGGCGTGGTAGCTGACCGGCAGCTCCAACGTCGCCAGGGCCGCGCGTACCTCGTCGGTGACCTCGTCGACGTCCCGGCCGCGCACGTCGGCCACCACGTCGACGTAGCGGGACACCGAGTCGTGGCGCAGCACGTTCGGCGACGGCGTGACCCGCACGTCGGCGACCTGCCGCAGCCGCACGTGCTTGCCGCCCGGAGTGTCGATGAGCAGGTTCTGGACGTCGCTCAGGTTCTCGCGGGTGGCCGGCGTGCCCACCACGATCACGTCGAACACCTTCTGCTCCTCGAACAGGCTTCCGACCTGGATCCCGGCGATCAGGGTCGCGGCCGCGCGGCGCACGTCACCGGGTTTGAGGCCGTGCTGCTGTGCCCGCGCGAGGTCGACCTCGATCTGAACGGTCTGCTCCACCGGCGCCATCCTGAGCTGAGGTTGGACGGTTCCTCTGACAGCGGTGAGCCTCTGGCGCACGTCCTCGCCCTGCTGGCGCAGCAGCTCCAGATCCGTGCCGTACACGCGCACCACGATCGGAGGGTCGTTGGTGGGCCCGAGGTCCAGCATTCGCTGCTCGGGGTAGCCGATCGCTGAGACTTGCGGTCCGGCTCGGTCCTTGACCAGGCGCTGCACGTCCCGGACGGCGCGGTCATAGGCCGCCTCTGGCTTCAGGCTCACCCACAGCTCTCCGGAATTGACACCCACCACCTGGTCTGAGGTGACCGCGCGTCCCACGTGCGCGCCCACGCTGCGGACGCCGTCGATGGCACGCAGGTCGCGGGTCAGCGCGGCGGCCTGCTCGCGCATGGCCGGTAGCGAGGTGCCCGGCGCGGCGTCCCACCGCACCAGCAGGTCACGGTCCTGCCGGGCGGGCATGGTCGAGTCTCCGCCGAGCCCGGGCACGAAGGCGAGCCCGATGAGCAGCAGAACGCCGAGGCCCGCGTAGGCCAGCACCGGCCGGTGCACAAGACGCGGCAGGGCCCTGCGATGACCGGTCCTGAGCCAGCGCACGATCGGACGGTCGCGGTTGTCGGTCTGGCCCGCTCGCAGGAGGTAGATGGCCAGTGCCGGCGTGAGCGTCAGCGCGACGACCAGCGATGCCAGGACCGCGAGCACGTAGGACATCACGAACGGGGAGAAGATCGAGTCGGTGACTCCCTTGAGCAGCAGCAGCGGCAGGGCCGCGACGATGAGCACGAGGGTGGCGAACAGCAGCGGGCTTCGCAGCCGCGCGACTGATGCGGCCACAGCGTCGGCGGGGGACTGCCCGTCCCCGTCAGGGCTGGCGCCGCGGTGCTGTAGGGCACGTCTTGTGTTGTCCGCCTCGGTGACGGCGTCATCGATTATCACGCCGAGGGCGATCACCAGCCCGGCCAGGATCATCGTGTTGAACGTCGTCCCTCGCAGCTGCAGCACCGTCAAGGCCGCGGTCAACGACACCAGGATCGTCGCCACGCTGATCAACGCGAGCCGCCAGGACGATGACAGCGCGCCGATCACGATGATCATGAGCAGCAGCCCGAGAAGCGCTGCGATGCCGAGGTTGTCCAGCGCGTTCTCCAGGAACGTCGCAGGGCGGTACACCTGGGTGTCGACCACGATGCCGCGAAGGCCAGGAGCCAGGCTCTGCATGGCTTTCTCGACGTCCCGGGTGACTGTCAGGGTGCTCGCGCCGGGGAATTTCTCGATGACCAACAGCAACTGCGGGTCATCGCCGGACAGAGCGTCACCGATCAGTGGCTGGTGGTCCTCGGTCACCGCGACGACCTCGCCCAGAGTCCTGCCGGCGCTGCCCTGCCTCCCCTCCAGGCTCACCCTCGACAGGTCAGCCGGCGTGGTGATGGGAAGCACGTGCTGAATCCCCAGCCGCTGCTGGGGTGTGTCGATGAACCCGCCGGTTCCGGGAGTCGAGGCCTCGACGAAGCTCAACGGCGACACCCACAACGAGTTCGCCGTGGTCCTGATCACCTGACTGAGAGTCACGCCGCGGTCCGATAGTCGCTGCGGGTCGACCTGGACCTGCAGCTGCCGTTCGCGTTGGCCCCAGATGGCGACATTGGCAACGCCTGGAACGCCCATCAATTTCGGCTTGATCTTCCAACGGGCCAGCACCGAAAGGTCAATCAGCGACACGTCTTGAGAGGACAGTCCGATCATCATGGCGCGGCCGGTGGAGGACAGCGGCTGGATCATGACGGGGGCCTTGGAGACGTTGGGAAGCGCTCTGGCCTCGGTGAGGCGCTCCTGCACCATCTGCCGGGCACGCAACACGTCGGTTCCCTCTTCGAAGTACAGCTCTATCGAGGACAGGCCAGGTACCGACATGGATCGGATCTCGTCGAGGAAGGCGACTCCGTTGAGGAGGTCGGCCTCCATGGGCGAGGTGATCAACTGCTCGACCTCGACGGCGGACAGCCCCAGAGCCTCGGTTTGCACCTCGACGTAGGGCGCCTTGAACTCGGGCAGCACTTCCACCTGCGCATCGCGTGACAGGACGAAGCCGAAGGACATGATGCTCGCTGCGAGCAGGACGACGACCAGCCGAAACGACATGCTTCGCCCAACTAACCATCTAGACAAGGCGGCCCCCGCTCACCTCAAGGCTGATCCGGACACATCCAGCGCTGGTCGGCTGGGAAACCCGTTCTGGCAAGATGACAGACCGAAAAGACCCTGTCAATTGCCCTGCGGGCTATCCGGATAATCGTTATACAAGCTCAGCACGGCTACCTCAGGGTCGAGGCGCTGAGGCGGAATCGCTTCCACCCCCACGTGTGATGAGCGCACTCCTGGACCGCGCTAAAAGAAAGCGCGCAGCAGAAGTCGCCGTGACAATGACTTGCGCTTCTCTCGCGACGAGCTGCTGCGCTCGTCACGGGCAGGCGGGGGCCTCGCTGCTTGACCAGCGGCGATGTCGAGTCAGGGATGGCCAAACTCACCTGCGAGTGGAAAATTTCCGCCAGCCGCCACGATCGGTGAGCAGCTGTTCACCAAATACATCGTAACAAGGTAAACAGTGGTGTGCCGCTCACTGGCAGGACGTCGACGGTGTCCGCGCCAGCAGGGCCGGTGAACGGGCTGGGCGCGGGCCGACATCGAGGGCGACCAGCACGATGGCCTCGGCGGTGGCGGTCGGCGAGGCTGCCGGGAAACGGCCGGCAGACCTCGACAGCGAGTGCGACGGGCGCCGCCACGACGCCTCATCCAGGCGAAGACGTGTGGCACGAGCCGCGGTCGCTCAGCGCTGGGCTGTACTTTGACGCCATGATCTCCGGCGTCCTGCTGCAGGTTGTGCTGGCCGGCCTGGCGCAGGGCGCCGTGCTGGGCCTGGTGGCGCTCGGGTTCTCACTGGTCGCCGGCACGGCTCGTGTCCTGCCGTTCGCGCACGGTGACATCGCGGTCGGCGCGATCTTCATCGCCGTCCTCGCCGTCGTCGGGCACACCCCCACCGCCGCGCGGCTGACCGTCTTGCCGTCGATCACGCTGGTGCTGCTGAGCCTGGTCGCCGGCGTGCTGCTCTCGGGCCTGGTCGCCGGGCTGGCGGTGCTGGGAAACCTGGCAGGCCCGGACGGCGGCCGCCGCCGGCTCAGCCCGTTGAGTTGGATCGCCGGCGGCCTGGCCGCCGGCCTGCTGCTGCGCGCGGTGCTCGGCTTCCTCCTTCCGCAACAGGCCTATGCGCTGCCCGACCCGTTTCGCATCGACGCGCTGACGCCCGGCGGACTGCTGCGGTTGCCGGGCGGCAGCACGGTCACAGTCCGCGCCGTCTGCGTGCTGGCCCTCGGCCTGGCGGTGGGC
Source organism: Jatrophihabitans sp. (assembly GCA_036399055.1). Lineage (NCBI taxonomy): Bacteria > Bacillati > Actinomycetota > Actinomycetes > Jatrophihabitantales > Jatrophihabitantaceae > Jatrophihabitans > Jatrophihabitans sp. The sequence goes on along the minus strand of DASWNX010000036.1, from coordinate 109,221 downwards.
CTGCTGGTTGACGCGACGCTGGTCCGGTCGCGGTTCGGCATGTCGTTGCGGGCAGTCGCCGATGACCAGGTCGGCGCCGCGCTGTGCGGCGTGTCTGCCCGGCGGGTGGTGTTCGGAGCCTTTCTGGTGGCCGGCCTGCTGGCCGGACTGGCCGGTGTGCTGGCCGCGCCGGGCCGCGCGCTGTCGGTCGAGGACGGGGCCTTGCTGGGGTTGCACGCCGCAGCCGCGGCAGTGCTCGGGGGGGTCGGGTCCTCGCGTGGCGCCTTGGCCGGCGGGCTGGCGGTGGGAACCGTTCAGGCGCTGGCCGGCTACGCCTTCGGCACGGCCTTCTACGACCTGGCGCCCCTGGTCCTGCTGCTGGCCGTGCTGATGGTGCGGCCGCCGTCCGGGCGAGCCCACGCGCTGTCATCAGCCAGAACGTCCTCGGCCGCCCGAGCGCCCTCGGCAGCCGGCGGGTGAGCGCCGTCGGGCTGGCCCAGTCGCTGTGGCTGCTGGTCGCGGCACTGGGCCTGGCCCTGTCGGTGCGCTACGCCGGAGCGCCGATGCTCGGGCAGAGCGCGTTCGTGGCAGTGGGCGGCTACGGGGTGATGCTGCTGGGCCCTGGCGGCGCCGGGCTGCCGCTGGGCGTCGCGGCCGGGCTGGCGGTGTCGCTGGCCGCCGCCGCCGGTTATCTCACCGCCCGGGCCACAGCTGGCCTGGACGCCGGTTACTTCGCGCTGGCGACCTGGACCCTGGCATGGCTGGCGCAGCGAACCCTGATCGCCTTTCCCGATCTCTTCGGTGGGAATGAGGGAATCACCCGCGCGGCGCCGGCCGAGCTGGTCTCGCGGACTCTAGGGATCCAGCTGACGCTCACCGACCGGGTCCACCTGGGGCTGGCTGCCGGGACCTGCCTGCTGGTCCTGGCAGCCCTGTACCGGCTGAGCCGGGGCCCGGCCGGCCTGGATCTGGCCGGGCTGCGCGAGTCGCCAGAACTGGCCGCGTCGCTGGGGATCGCGGTCGCGGCCCGGCGCCGCGCGGTGCTCACCGCCACCGCCGCTCTCGGCGGGGTCGCCGGTGTCGGATCAACCGTGCTGCTCGGAGTGATCTCGCCCGCGGACGTCAGTCCGCTGCTGTCGCTGGAGCTGCTGGCCGCGGTGCTGCTGGGCGGCGTGCTGTTGGGTGGCGCACCGCTGGGCGCAGCGGCGCAGTGGTGCGGCCCGGTGCTGGGGGTGGCGGTGCTCTCGGTGTCGCCGGGCTGGCCGCTGGCCCTGCCCGGCCCGGGCGCGGAGGCCGGCGCGCCATGGCGGGCCGTGCTGACGGCGCTGCTGCTGCTTGCCGTGGTCGCGGTGTGGGCGCTTGCGCCCCGGCCTGCGGCTGGCCCGGCGTTGCGACCGTGGCCGCCGGCGCCGGCGGCGGCGGCCCAGCCGGTCAGGCAGGGGGTGGGCCTGGAGATCGCCCACGCGAGCGTGTCCTACGAGGGCGTGAGCGCGCTGGACGATGTCAGCCTAACCTTGCGCGGCGGGCAGGTGCACGCGCTGGTCGGCCCCAACGGCAGTGGCAAGTCCACCTTGCTCGAGGTGTTGGCCGGTGACCTCGACGCTGGCTCGGTCCGGCTGGGCGGCGCGCCGCACCGCGCTCGCTCGGCGTCTGCGCGGGTGCGCGCCGGTGTGGTGCGCACACCCCAGCAGGCCACTGTGCTCGCCGGGCTCAGTCCCGTGCAGCAGGTCGCCCTGGGAGCTCGCGGCGGCGGCGTCTGGCCGCAGGCGGTGCTGCGCCAGCTGCTGCGCACCCCCCGGTCGCGGCTGCAGACGACCCAGCTTCGCGCCGCGGCCGCGGGCGCCCTGCAGGCATTGGGGCTGAGCCACCTTGCCGACCTCGATCCGGCGCGGCTCACCACGGGCGAGCGGCAGTTGCTGCAAGTGGCTCGCGCGGTGGCCACTGGGGCGTCGGTGCTGCTGTTCGACGAGCCGGCCGCAGGGATGACAGCCGCAGAGCGCGGCGTGCTGAAGCGGGTGCTGCGAGACCTGGCCGACGGCGGAGCGGCCGTCCTGATCGTCGAGCACGACCTGCGCCTGGTCGCGGCGGTGGCCGACCAGATCACCGTTCTCGACGCCGGGCGGGTCCTGGCCAGCGGCGACGCGACCTCGGTGCGTGCCGATCCCTCGGCGCGGGCTGCCTTGCTCGGCCCGTCCTGAGCATTCAGGACCTGCGCCACAGCACCGCGCCGGAGAAGAACAACGCCAGCACGCCGAGGATGGCCACCGCGATGGGCGCCGGGCGGGGGGTCAGCCGAGCCGGCTCAACGGCGAGCGGGCGCGCGGTGGCCAGCGTGTAACGAAACGTGGTGCGCCCTCGGGGCTCCAACTGCGATCCGAGATAGGGGCTGTAGGCCGAGGCCCGCGAGCCCGTCGCCGCGGCCTGCACCAGGGCATCGAGCGCCGCCCGGCGCTCGGCGATCGGCGGATCGGAACCGGCCCATGCCGACCACGAGGCCGCCCCGCGTGGCGGGGTGAGGCTGTGGGGGTCCAGCGCCGGCGCCGCGGTCAACTCCAGGGCCACCTTGCCCGGCTGGCGCACCGCCAGATCGAATCGCGCGCTGCCCCGCAGCAGCGAGTCGATCCGGACGACGCTCACCGTCGCGGCCGAGGCTTGCCGGCCGGTGGCGGTCACCCGCAGCGTGCCCCGAAGCCGCAGGGGCATCAGCTGCACAGCCTGCCTGGTGGCGCCAGCGGTGACCCGCAGTTGCGACGGGATGCCGGCGCGGGTGGTCGGCAGCCTGCCGCTCGCGCCGCGGGCCTGGGCGAGCAGCCGGTCCAGTGCCGGGGCCAGCTGCCGGGCCGAGGCGTCGGCGCCGGTCGGCAGGCTGACCTGCTGGCGGCTGGTGTTGTCCAGGGTGAGCGTCAGGACACCCGAACCCGGCACCAGCGCGTCCGGGCCCACTGCGCTCGGTCGACCGCCAGCGGTGAAGCTCAGGCGCATCCGCAGCGGCAGGTGACGGGACTCGATCTCGGGGTCAAGTTCGATCCGGGCCGCCAGCTGCCGACTGCCGGTGGAGAAGCCCTGCCAGATGACATCGCCGAAGCTCAGCACCGGAGCGTCGCCACCCAGGGCTACCGCGGCACGTGCCGGGCCGGCTATGCGCACGAAGTAGTCGCCGGTTCCGCTGATCCGCAGCCGCTGCTCGTCGCTGACCCGAGTGACCCGGCCGTCGGCGGACACCTCGACTCCCACGACCTCGTCGTTGCTGATCGGGCCGGGCGCCAGGTAGCCCGGCAGCTGGTCCCGCGACGCGCCCAGCGCCTGGAACAGCTCGGCGCCGCCGAGCTGGTCGGCCTGCGGCGGCGGCAGCTCGATGATGTCGGCGTGGCCGGGACCGGCCAACGCCAGCAACACGGTGACCGCCGCGAGGACCACGCCTGCGCGGCGTCGGCCCCTGATGCGGCGGCTTCGACGGTCATCGAGGCCGCGGCTTCGACGGTCATCGACACCGCGGCTGCTGCCGGACATCAAGGCCGCGGCTACTGCCGGACTGTGTAGGTGAGGACCAGATGATCACGACATAACGGCCTGACCTTGACGCTTACCTCCTGGGGCCCTTCGAACTCGGCCTCGGCCTCGTAGCCGACCTCCTCATCGGAGCCGGTTTGGTTATAGCCCTCAGTCACAATCTCATCGGCGGCGTTGTCGCGGACGGTCACCAGGTCAGCGACCTCGCCGCGCAACACGCCGCTGACCGCGCGGGTCTGACCCTGCTCGGTGACCTCGGTGGGCTGCCAGCCGGTGACGGTCGGAAAGCCGGCGGGTAGCTGGCGCAGGAGTTCCGGCCGTGGCGTCGTCTTCTGACCGCACTCGGACTCCGCCGCCGCCGCGGCCTCAGAGGCCTCGGCCGGGACTTGGGAGCCGGCGCTGCCGGTGGCGCTCTGCGCCGCTGACGAGGCGACGCTGCTGATTCCCGAGGCCGCCTCGGACGCCGGGTCGGCGTCACCGCCGCAGCCGGCAAGCCCCAGGCACAGGATCGTCGTCACAGTGACCACGCTCAGCTTCATCGGGTGTCTCCGCCATGCGACAGCCGGCGTGGTTTGCTCGGCTGGTTGCCAACGTACCCGGCGCCAGAGCACGGTGGGAGAACCGCGTGCCAGGCAGAATCGTCAGCGCACCGGCGGAGGCCGGCGTCGCCGGGGTGGGAGGGCCATGGCTGCCATGCGGGTGCTGGGCGTGGTCCTGCTGGTTTGCGCGGTGCTGGCGGGAGCTGGATGTCAGGCAGGCTGGTCCGGCTCACCCACCGGCGACGGGCCGTTGATCGTGGTGTCGGCGCCGTTGGCCGCTCAACCGTGGATCGGGCGGTCGGTGGTGCGGGGCGCTCAACTGGCCCTTGCGCAGCAGGCTGTCGTTCCGGGGGTGGCAAAAGGACGGCTGCGGCTGGAGATCCTGGACAACAAGGCCTCTCCGAGCACCGCTGTGGCCAACGCCAGGACGGCCGTCAGCAGGAAGGCCGCGGCGCTGATCACCGACGGCACCGGGGCGCTGGCGGTGTCGCAGGTGACCGCCCCGGCGTCGCTGCCGGTCTTCGTGGTCTTTGACGGCGGTGCTTCGTTCGTCGACCCTGTGGCGCACCCGACCATCTTTCGGCTGGCGCCGGCGAACAAGCACATGAGCCGGCGACTGGCCGACTACTTGGCCGCGCGCCAGACCCGGTCGATAGCCGTGATCAGTGACGACTCCTCCTACGGCCGCGAGGGCGCGCGGCAACTCGGCGTCGACCTGGCACAGAACGGCCTGTCGGTGGTGAAGCGGATCGTCCTGCCGGTGGCCGCCGACGACGTGAGCGCGCAGGTGCTCTCAGCCCGCCGGGCCGGCGCCAGGGCGCTGCTGCTGTGGGCAGGCGCCCCCGACATCGCGCAGGTCATCAGGGCGGCTCGGTCCGCCGGCTGGCAGGCGCCGATCTTCATGAGCCCGACGGGGGAGGATCCGCTGGTGCGCCAGCAACTCGCCGACCACCCGCGGTGGCTCGACGGCGCCACCTTCGTGTCCTTCCGGATAACCAGCGAGATGGGCCCGGCGCCATTCGAGCGGTTTCGGACCGCTTACGAACAGCACTTCGGCGTCGACCGGGTCGGCATGTCGGCCGGTGGCCGGCCGGTGCTGCAGCCGCCGGACTGGGCCATGTACTCCTACGACGCGGTGCTGCTGCTGTCGGCCGCGCTGTCGATCACGGCGGGCGTCACCGGCGCGCCCCTGCTGGCCGCGGTCGAGGGCGCTTCGGTGACGGGCGCCAACGGCGATCAGCGCGGTTTCGGTCCGGAGGATCGGGAAGGTGTCAGCTCCAGCGACATGTACTTCGGCCGTTTCACCGACATGCGGTTCGCAGCGGTGACCGACGACGTGCTCTCGACCCAACTGCCCGCCGTCGCTCAGTGACCTGCCGCCACTCAGTGACCGCCGTGGCCCGGTGACGCTCAGGCCTGAACCTGCCAGCGAGTGGTGCAGGCGTCGACCGTCGTCAGCCGCAGCACTCCGGGGCTGCCGCTCCTGGTGAACGGCAGCCGGCTCTCGCTGGCGCCCACGCTCCCGCGGCCCACCGTGTAGCCCGCTTCGGAAAGCGCGTCCGTGATCAAGAGCAGGTTGCCGCGCACGGTTCCCGGTGAGGTGAAAGTGACCAGGGTGAAGCCGTTGGCCAGTTGCTGGGTCGCGCTCAGCCGCGCGCCGTCAGGCATCGGCAAGCTCGTGGGAATGCCTGCTGGCCAACGGAAACCAGGTCCGGACGCCGCTGAGCACGAGGCGCCGACGGAGCGGCTCGGACTCTCCGGGTGACCGGTGCATCCCACCGTGAGCCCGGCGCTGCCGAAAGCGAGCAAGGTGATTGCCACGCCGTTGAGCCGAAGCCTCACCTGCGCGATGCCAGTGGCAGCCACCGGTCACACCCCCGCATGCTCAGCGGGCCTGTGAACGGCATGGCCGTCCGGTCCGCGATCAGCTGACGAACGCGCTGCGCTCCGGGTCGCGTGCCTCACCACCGCAAGGTAATCTCGCGTCGCGGCGACCTGCCCCGTGAAGGTGATCTTCGACTGAAGGAGTAATTTCGCTGGCGGCACGAATTCCAGGCTGGAACGCCGATTCCGGCATTGTCGATGAGCGTGCCCAAGCCTCTGTCGCCGAGATGGCCGGTGACGACTGGCCCCGCGTCGTCGGGGATGACCCTCATCGGTCACATCACCCATCACGGCAGTCACATGGTCCGCGTGGCAGGCCTCTGCGAATGGTCGGCATGGCGCGGGGCCGGGAAGACATGCCAGCTCTTCTTGACGAATGCATTGACCGTGGCCGGGTGGTTGCCGAGTTCGATACGGGACCAGCGGGTGTCTGCGCGCGCGTGTGTTCTCGGACACGACGATAATTCTGCCACCGCTGAGCTTGCCGAGCGCTGGAGCTGAGCTCCCGCCCGATTCACGTCTCAGATCGCTCGGTGGGGTTGCTTAAAGGTCCGCCTTATGCCTATGTTCATCACCTGCTGATTTCATTACCTGATGAGGCGAATTGTATGCATCCCCAGTTTCAGAGCGCGGACTGGTCGCAGGCACGCGTGCTCCACGCGCCTGCTCTGGTGACCGCTGCCTGCATGCTGGGTCGCCGGCTGCTCCACGACCGCAAGCCGACACCGGTGCGGGCTGAGGTTTTCACCGGCCCGCCGGGTCCTCGGGAGCGGCGCGCCAGCACCGCCTCGCTCGCTGCCGCGTCGGTGCTGGTCCCGTTCGCCTCGGGCATGTCGCTCACCTGGTGGATCCAGCCCGTTCCGGCGTCCGCCTCAGGTCCGGCCTCGACTCAGCTGGCGCAGGAGCTATTCGGCGGAGTGGTCTTTCTGGCAGCGGCGTTTCCAGCGCTTGGACGTGTCCTCGATGACACTGCCCGGAGGGGAGGACCCATTCGCGGGCGCACCTTGACCGCCGCTGCCGCCGGCGACCTCGTGTCGTGGACCGTGCTGGCCCTGGTGGTGGCGATGGCCGCGCAGGCAGGTGAGGCCTCGGCCGCGCTCATGGTGGTTGAGTTCCTCGGGCTGCTGCTGATTCTGCGACTTGTCACCCGCCCCCTCGTCACCGCGACGCTGGAGCGAGGCCGGACCGCCTCAGCCAATTCGTCAATGGTCTTGTGTCTCATACTTGTTGGAATTTTCTTGAGTTCGTGCGCGACTGCTGCTATGCATCTGCATCCGTTTCTTGGGACATTCGCCTTCGGATTCGCCTGCGCTTGGGAGATGGTGGCTTTGCGAGCGTCCCAGAGGGTGGAAAAATTTGCCGACGCAAGTAAGATCTTGCTGCCAGTTTTCTTTGTCCTGACAGGATTGTGGATGAGCTTTAAGGATTTCGGCGTCCACGACGTGCTCATCACTGTTATCGTCATAATCTCAGCAAGTGCAGCGAAAATACTGAGCATGTATGCAACAACTCGCGTATGTGGGGTGTCGTCTCCGGGCGGCTGGGGCTTGAGCCTGCTCATGAGTGCGCGGGGCTTGACCGGACTTATGCTTCTTGACGTAGGACGAACGGCTGGCGTGCTTTCCCCTCGGATGTTTACGGTGTTGGCTGTGATGGCAATTGGCACGACGCTCGCTACCGGTCCCTTGATGGAAAATGCTCACCTCAGCAATACGGCGCCACCCGTAGGGCTGACTAAGTGGCGTGTCAGCGAGGGCGGGTTAACACTACCTGCCCACTGTCTGAGCGCTTGTCTGAAACCAATCTCAACCTGGGCAACCGCAACGTCGGCGTCTGGCCGTCCGGCCATGCGGCGCCGAACAGCTCACACCCTGACGCCAGTCGGCTGACTCGAAGCCGCGAACCTGACAGCACTCACCGGGAGGCCCGATGTCGGAAGTTCTTCGTCTGGAAGACAACTCAGTTGCCCTGGCGCAACCGCAGGCTTCGGCAGCCTGTGAGGCGATCCAGTTCTACGGCACCGAGTTGCGCATCGCCTTGTGCGCAGCGGCTGAGTACCTACACAGCTGGGAGTTGGAGCATGGCTATTCGCCACCGGTGGTGGCCTTGCACGACGAGTTCTCCTGGGAAGACGCCGGTCGCGACATCGCCTGGCAGCTGACCTTGATACTGCGCGACGAGTCGAGCTGACTTCGGCCCGCCTCCGTTGTCACATTCAACCGGCCCTGAGGTGTCTTTCGATGGATTCGGCCAAGATCGCTTGGACATCCTCGTCACGCAAGGTGTGCTGGAGGGCCGGAAGCAGGGTGGCAAGCAGCTGAAAACCCAGAAACGCCGACATCACCAACGCCGAGCGCTCCTGGCTGTCGCCCGAGGCGAGGTCTCGGGCCAACGGGGTGACGACGTCGCGGTCGAACAATCCGAACACCGTCGACTCGTAGTCGCCGCCGGTCAGGCACACCGCGACCGCGGCCAGGGCCGACTCCTCTTCGCAGAGGTAACGAAGGGCGGCGGCTATCAGCGCATCACCGACCCCTTCGCCGCTCTGGTCGGAGAGCTCGGCGGCTATCTGGTCATAGACCTCGCTCAACTCGATATCGGCGCCGGCCGCGGCGTGCACGAGATCGTCCTTGGAAGGGAAGTAGTGCCGGATGGTGCCCGGATCCACGCCTACCGAACGAGCGACTTGGCGAATGGTCATACTGGCCAGACCTCGAGCAGCCAGTTCCTGGCGAGCCACCTCGACAATCTGGTCGCGCGTGCTCGCGGGGGCCGAACGGCTGGAGTGGCGAGAGGCCGTCACATCGACTCCTTAATTCACTAAGCGTTGAGTTGACCCTCACAATACCTTGTGAAGTCCTGATCAGACGCATGCCTTGCCGGAGGCAACGATCACGTGACATCCCTTGCGAGAATGAATTCAGTGTGTGCAAATAAATTTACTCATCACTTGCCGAATTGAAGTGCTGAAAGAAGCGGATCCTGGGCCGCGCCGGACCGCCGGCTGATTTGGCGCCGAAACGGGGTGGGGCAACTCCTGACCCTTCGCCAGAGGCAGTGATGAAGGTGCGGGTCTAAGGAGGGAATTCAGCGAAGGTTGACTTCAACACCGCCCTTCATGACATCTGCGGTGGGCGCGTGAGCCTTCTCCCACCTTATTGCTGATTATGAGCCTCCTGGGGCCGGGACTGTGGCAAGACGCGGCCGCCATTGCCGGTTAGCGTCACGCCCGCGGCGCGGGCTTCTATAGCCTCCCCGCGATTACCCGCCTTCGGTGTGAGGCCGGTTGCCCTTCTGCGCGGGCCCGCTGTCAACACCCGGGATCTCATTCACGCGAGCTTCACTTATTTCATACCTTGACGAATTATTGCAGATGGCCTAAGTTCATCAAGTGGTGAAGTCATCAAGTGATGACCGGCACGCGCGCACCTGACTCGTTGAGCAACCCACCGGTTCTCCCTAAGGAGAAGGTTTCGTATGGCTTTCGACCTGACTTCCACGCAGCGTGGCGAGATGGCCGCGTTGCAGGAGCGGATAGGCGCACGCTTTGGTGACGTGACTGATGCCGGCGACCGGACCAACTGGCGGATCGCCGGCGAGCTGGGCCTGCTGGGATTGTGCCTACCGCAGGAGTACGGCGGCGGTGGGCTCGGAGCGCTGGACACCGCGCTGGCGCTGGAGGCTTTCGGCGCGGCCTGCCCCGACACCGGCTTCGCGTTCGCGGTCTGCGCGCACCTGCTCGCCTGCGCACTGCCGATCGCGACCTTCGGCGATGAGCGGCTACGCGCGGAGTTGCTTCCTGCGTTGTGCAGCGGCGAGGCGGTCGCCGCCAACGCGATGACCGAGGATGGCGCGGGCTCGGACTCCAGCGCTCTTGCCACTCGGGCCGAGCGCAGCGATGCCGGCTACCGGTTGACCGGTGAGAAGAGCTTTGCCAGCAATGCGCCTGTGTCTGATGTGGTGGTCACCTACGCCGTCAGCGATCCCACGGCCGGATTCCTCGGGGTCAGCGCGTTCGCGGTTCCGACTGCTCTGGACGGCGTCACACTCGGCGAGCCGTTCGTCAAGATGGGGCTCACCAGTTGCCTGGCCGGAACGGTGTCCTTCGACGCCGTCGAAGTCACCGGTCATCACATGCTGGGTGAGCCGGGGCAAGGCGCGGCGATCTTTCAGCACTCGATGCTGTGGGAGCGTGGCTGCCTGTTCGCCATCTATCTCGGGATGATGCGCCGTCAGCTCGATGCGACGGTGAGCCACACCAGCGGCCGCCGGCAGTTCGGCCAGCGGCTGTCAGACTTTCAGGCCGTCTCGCACCGGGTGGTGGGCATGGTGCAGCGGTTGGACAGCGCTCGCCTGCTGCTGTACCGCGCCTGCTCACTGATCGACTCCGGGCGTCCGGCCGAATACGCGGTGGCGCAGTCCAAGCTGGCCGTCTCTGAGGCGGCGGTGGCCAACAGCATCGACGCGGTCCAGTTGTTCGGTGGGCAGGGATACCTGCGCGACAGCGGGGTCGAGCAGCAGCTGCGTGACAGCATCCCGGCGACGCTGTTCTCCGGCACCTCCGAGATCCAACGCGAATTGATCGCCCAAGGGGTGGGACTGTGAGGCTGCACAAGTACGTCATCGACTCCGCCCAGCGCCGACCCGACAGCCTGGCCGTCGCATCGGGCGGCAGCCAGCTGAGCTACGGCCAGCTGGATGGCCGGGCCAACGGGCTGGCCACCCGGTTGATCGCGGCCGGTCTGCGGCCGGGCGACCGGGTGGTGCTGTACTCCGACAAGTCACCGGACACCGTCGTGGCGATGCAGGCCGTGCTGCGGACCGGCGCGGCCTACGTGCCGGTGGACTCGAGCACTCCCGTGCTGCGGGCCGCGACCATCGTGGCAGACTGCGCGCCGCGTGTGGTGCTGTGTGACGCCGAACCCGCCTCCGAGCTGGCTGAGGCCGCCCGCATGGTGGGCGCCACTGTGGTGCCGCTGGTGTCAGACAGCGACGCGCGGCCGTGCGAGCCGGTCGACGCGCTCTCCGATCCTCACGATCTTGCCTACATCCTTTACACCTCAGGCTCGACAGGAACGCCCAAGGGGGTCTGCGTCAGCCACCGCAACGCGATGAGCTTTGTGGACTGGGCAGTTCAGGAACTGGGAGCGACACCGGAGGACCGGTTCTCCAATCACGCGCCGTTCGGGTTCGACCTGTCCGTCCTCGACCTGTACGGCGCCTTCGCAGCCGGCGCGTCCGTGCACCTGATACCGAAGGCGCTTGCCTACGCGCCCACTGAACTGGTCCGGTTCCTGAACGAGAGCCAGATCAGCGTGTGGTACTCGGTTCCCTCAGCGCTCATCCTGATGATGACCGAGGGCAGCCTGCTCCAGCAGCCGGCGCCCGCCCAGCTTCGGGCGGTGCTCTTCGCGGGTGAGCCGTTTCCGATCACGTTCGTGCGGGAGCTCGCCTCCTGGAGTTCGGCGAGACTGCTCAATCTCTACGGCCCGACCGAGACCAACGTCTGCACCTTCCACGAGGTTCGACCGGCAGATCTCCTACGCGACCGGCCGGTTCCGATCGGTCGCAGCTGTAGCGGCGACACGGTCGAACTGCTCGATGACAACGGCAAACCAGCTCAGCCGGGCGGCGAGGGCGAGGTCGTGGTCAGCGGGCCGACGGTCATGCTCGGGTACTGGGGGCAGCCACCGGCGCCGCGCGACTACCGTACCGGCGACCGGGCCGTCCTGTGCGCTGACGGGGCACTGGATTATGTCGGGCGGCGCGACCACATGGTCAAGGTGCGTGGCCACCGGATCGAACTCGGTGACATCGAATCGGCGCTGGACGCTCATCCGGGCGTCGAACGGTCGGCCGTCGTCGTCGCTGGAGAAGGATTGGCAGCCACGCTCGTGGCCTTCGTCGTTCCGGTCACCGACGCCAACCCCGGCCTGGTGAGCATCAAGGCTCACCTGGCCTCATTGCTGCCGACGTCGATGAATGTCGACGTGGTGCACCGAGTGCAGGCATTGCCACGTTCTGACAACGGCAAGATCGAACGCCGCGCACTGCTGGACATGCACCTCCAACGGCATCAGAACCGGCGTGATGCCGCCGCCAGGCAACGACTGCTCAGCCACCCGGAGCCGGCATTGGCCGAGGTGACAGGAAAGGAACGATCGTGACCGCAAAACTCAAGATCGAGATCGAGAGCTCCGACGAGCCCGCCGGCGAGGCCGAAGGCCCCGTGGCCGCTCTGGCCAGCAAGCTGCGCCAGGTGTTTCGCACCGAGGTGCCCAGCGTTCACGGACGGGTCGACGGCGCCGACTTCCGGGACGTGATGGCCAGCCTGCCCACCGCGGTGTCGGTGGTCACGGCTATCGACCCAGAAGGCGCACCGCGCGGGTTGACCTGCAGCGCGGTGTGCAGTGTCTCCGCCGACCCGCCGCAGGTGCTGGTGTGCATCAATCAACGCAACGGCAGCCTCGCCGCCATCCGGCACAGCGGCGCCTTCGTCATCAACGTCCTGAGCTCGACCTCGGCCGGTCTGTCCGACCAGTTCGCCTCCTCGGCGGCGGAGAAGTTCGGTGACGTCAGCTGGCGCCCGGCGCCCAACTCGGGATTGCCGGTGCTCGACGGCTCAGCTCATGCCTTCATCGACTGCGAGTTGACCGCCGACATCACCGCGGGCAGCCACGCCATCCTGGTCGGCACGGTCCAGGCGTGCGGCACCGACCTTGACTCGATGCACCCGTTGCTCTACTGGCGCAGGGCATACGGCACCTGGTTGCAGCACGAGTCCTGACCCCCTCTCACCCCCCGTGATCATCGAAATCAAGGAGACCAGCATGACCGAACCGCTGAATGACGACGTGTCCGAGCGTATCGAGCACTTCGTGCGCCAGCGCTTTCTCGACGACAGTGAGGATCAGACCCTCACCGCCACCAGTCCGCTGCTGCAGTGGGGGATTCTCACCTCGATGAACACGGCGATTCTGCTCACTTTCATCCGTGACGCTTTCGGTGTCGCGGTGCCGCCGATGTCCATCACGGCGAGCAACTTCCGCGACCTGGAGAGCATCAGCTCGATGGTGCGAAACCTGCTGCCCGCCACCCAGGCCAGTTGAGCCCCCTACCTTCGAACGGAGCGTGTCTCATGACAGAACTCGAATATGACTATGACATCGGTATCATCGGCGGGGGGCCGGCCGGATCCACGACGGCTGCCTACCTTCGGCAGGCGGGCCTCTCGGTCGCGGTGTTCGAGAGCGCGCAGTTCCCGCGTGAGCATGTCGGAGAGTCGCTGGTGCCGGCCACCACGCCGGTGCTGATCGAGACCGGGGTTATGCCCAAGGTCGACGCCGCGGGCTTTCCGAAGAAGTACGGCGCGGCGTGGACCTCTGCCGAGAGCCGCAACATCTCCCACAACGGTTTCGAGAACCTGACCCACGACTTTCGAGCGGCCGAGGTGCTCTTCAGCGAGCGGGACCAGCAGGGTGTGGATCGGGATTACACCTTCCACGTAGACCGCGGCATCTTCGACAAGATCCTGCTCGACCACGCCCGCAGCCTGGGCGCCGAGGTCTTCGAGCAGACCAGGGTGCTCGGCGTCGACTTCGACGCGCCCAACAGCACTGTGCTGCACACGCGCAACAGCGACGGCGCTCGCGACGTGCGCACCCGGATGGTCGTCGACGCCTCCGGCCGCCAGACGATGCTGGGCAATCAGTTGAAGTACAAGGTCTCTGACCCGATCTTCAACCAGTACGCCGTGCACACCTGGTTCAAGGGCTTGGACCGTAAGGCGTTGGCCACCCAGGAGGGCCAGACCGATTACATCTTCATCCACTTCCTGCCGCTGACCGACACGTGGGTGTGGCAGATACCCATCACCGACGAGATCACCAGCATCGGGGTAGTGACCCAGAAATCCCGCTTTCAGGACTGGAAGGACGACCGGGAAGGTTTCTTCTGGGACTGTGTCGCGAGCCGGCCGGACCTGCTCGACGCCCTGAAAAGCTCGGAGCGGGTCAAGCCGTTCAAGACCGAGGGCGACTACAGCTACTCGATGACCCAGGTGGCCGGAGACTCGTTCGTCCTGATCGGTGACGCGGCCCGGTTCGTCGACCCCATCTTCTCCAGCGGCGTCAGCGTGGCGTTGAACAGCGCCCGACTGGCCAGCCGCGACATCATCGACGCCTTCAAGGCCGGGGACTACAGTCACGAGCGGTTCCACCGGTTCGAGTCGACGCTGCGCCGGGCGGTCAGCTCGTGGTATGAGTTCATCTCGATCTACTACCGCTTGAATGTGTTGTTCACTGCCTTCGTCCAAGACCCCCGCTACCGGCTCGATGTCCTGAAGATGCTGCAGGGTGACGTCTACGACGACCAAGAGCCCGCTGCCCTGATAGCGATGCGCGAGGTCGTCAGCGCCGTGGAGAACGACCCCGATCATCTGTGGCACCGCTACCTCGGTGAGCTCAGGTCGCCTACGGCGGCCGCATCCTTCTAGGCGCGGGCCACCTGTTGTATATTCATCACTTGCAGACATCCGGTCGGAGCATGAGCTTCCTGCGGAAGCGAGTGACAGAACGGCGCCCGGCTAGTCCGTGACGGCACATCTGCTTCGAGGAAGGGTCATCGCCATGGTCGCGCCATCGGGCTCCGCCGCGGGAGGTTCTCAGCGCTCCAACCGCACCGGGCGGCGGCCCGGTGGCAGCGGCACCCGCGATGACATCCTCGAAGCTGCTCGCAAGCTGTTCGCCGAACGGGGTTACGCCGGGGCGACGATCCGCGCGATCGCTCTTGAAGCAGGCGTGGACGGAGCGTTGATCCACCACTTCTTCGCGTCGAAGGAGGGCGTGTTCGCCGCCGCCATCGAAGACACCTTCTCTCCCGACGAGATGCTGCCGCCGGTGTTGCAGGCCGACGTCGAAGGCATGGGGGAGCGGTTGGTGCGGACCTTCCTCAGCAAGTGGGAAGAGCCGACCACCGACCAGCAGTTGCTCGCCGTGCTGCGATCGGCGGTGTCGAACGAGGACGCGGCCCAGCTGCTGCGGACCTTCTTGACCCAGCAGCTTCTGGGCCGCATCGGGCAGGCGCTGAAAGGCGAAGACGCCGAACTGCGCGCCACCCTCATCGGCGCGCAGTTGGTGGGCGTCGCTTTCCTGCGCTACGTCCTGGCCTACGGCCCGATCGCCCACCTGCCCGCCGAGCGCATCGTGGAACTGCTGAGCCCGACGATCCAGCGTTATCTCACCGAACCGCTGGCCGTGCCGGTGCCGCTCACCCGGCCCACGAAGGTGGAGCGGCCGGTCTCTGACATCCAGGCCGCGCCGAGCAACGTCATCAAGCCGGTGAAGAAAGCGCCTCGCGCATAAGCTCGGACAGCTGGGTGAGAAAGCCCGCGCCGCCGGCGAGGTGAAACAGGTGCTCGCCGGGCATCCATCGAAAGGTGCAGCGGCCGGTGGTGTGAGCGGCCCAGGCCGCGACGCCTGGCCTGCTGACCACCGGGTCATCCTCACCCTGAATCGAGAGAATCGGGCAGCTCAGCGGTGGGCCGTCGTGGTAGTCATAGGTCTCGGCCAGTGTGAGATCAGAGCGCAGTGTGGGAAGAAACAGCTGGGCCAGCTCGGGCTGGCTGCGTAAGCCAGGCATGGAGCTGTCCAGCTGATCAACCGCTTGCAGGAACTGCTCGTCAGGCAGTTTGTGAATCTCGGCAATCGCTGCCGGGACGGTCGGCGCGTTGCGCCCGGACACCACCAGCAAGGCCGGCGCCCGTCCCTGGGCGCTGAGCCGGCGAGCGGTCTCGAAGGCGAGCAGGGCGCCCAGGCTGTGCCCGTACAGCACGTACGGCGGATGTAGCAGTGGCTGAGCGCGCTGCTCGACGATGGACAGCAGCTCGGCGACCGTGCCGGCCGGCGGGTCATCGGGTCGGCCCACTCTGCCGGGCGACTCGACCACGCGAACCTCGATCCGTCCGGCTAGCGCCGAGCGCCACGGGTAGTAGGTCATCATGCCGGCGCCGGCATGGGGAAAGCACACCATCCGCAGCGGCGTAGCCGTCATCTGGACAACCTTCCGTGGCCATGGCGGTGGCGGATGTGCCGCCGCTCAAAGGGGTTTGCCAAACCGCGTCAGCTTGGCGCCTTTCCTGCCATCTGCCCAATCCAGCGTATTTGGGTTGACAGGAAACTCAACTACCGTAGAGTTCAGCAGGTGAGGAAGTCATAGTGTGATGAACCCGACTTCGCTCCACGTAGTCAGCGGCCTCACACCCTCCCAGTCCCCCCGGAAGGATTTCCATGCGTTCAGAGCCAAATGCATCGACAACCCCTGGAGCCAGCATCGCTGAGCCAGTGGCTGTCGTGAGTGTGGGCTGCCGGCTACCCGGAGGTATCCGGGACCTGGCCGGGCTGAGCCGGGTGCTGCACCAGGGGGAGTCCGTTCTGCAAGAGGTTCCGGCAGATCGGTGGGGCTCGCAGTTCTACGACGAGACGATGCGGCGGCAGGGGACCACCCGTAGCCATGTCGGGGCTTTTCTCTCCGACATCCAGCGGTTCGACACCGACTTCTTCGGCATCTCACCCAGGGAAGCACGGGAGATGGATCCGCAGCAGCGGGTGCTCCTGGAGGTCGCCTGGGAGACCCTGGCCGGGACGGGTCACTCCCAGGAGCACTGGGCCGGGAGTTCCACCGGCGTGTTCGCCGGGGTGCTGGCCAGCGACTACCTCGTCCTGCACAGCAAGACCCGTGGCGTCACGGGCATCGACCCTTTTTACGCCACCGGCAAGGAGTTCAGCTTCGGCGCCGGTCGGATCGCCTACAGCTTCGACCTGCACGGCCCGGTCATGACCGTCACGACGGCTTGCTCGTCCTCATTGCTCGCGGTGCACCTGGCCTGCCAGAGCCTGCGCGCCGGCGAGTGCGACGCTGCCCTGGCCGGTGGTGTCAACCTGCTGGTGACGCCGGAACTCACCGTGTTCATGTCTCAGGTCGGCGCGGTGTCACCCACCGGCCGCTCCGCCCCGTTCAGCGCCAGTGCCGATGGAGTGGTGCGAGGCGAGGGTTGCGCGCTGGTGCTGCTCAAGCGGCTCGCTGACGCCGAGCGCGACGGCGATGACATCGTGGCCGTCATCAACGGCAGCGCTGTGAACCACGACGGCCACAGCGCCGGTCTGACCGTTCCGAACGCGGCCGCTCAGGCTCGGCTGGTCCGGCAGGCGTTGCGTGCCGCCGGGGTCGAGCCGGAGGAGATCGGGTACCTCGAGGCGCACGCCACCGGCACACCGCTCGGGGACCCCATTGAACTGGCCGCCCTGGACGAGGTTTTCGGTCGCAGGGCCTCGGCGGCCGACCCACTGCTGGTGGGCTCGCACAAGGCCGTCTTCGGTCATCTGGACTCCGCCGCCGGAATCCTCGGCCTGCTCAAGGCGATCACGGTGGTGAAAGACGGCCTGGTGCCGCCGCAGCCGCCTTTGGACGAGCTCACTCCGCACTTCAACTGGGCAGGTGGCGGGCTTCGGATAGCCACCGAGGCGACCCGGCTGGCAACCGCCGATGACCGGCCCCGCCGTGCCGGGGTGAGCGCTTTCGGGCTCAGCGGAACCAACGTGCACGTCGTGATCAGCCAGCCTCCGATCACCACGCCGGCCGCGACCGGCGGCGCCAGGCCTCAGCCGTGGAGCTGGTCCGGTGACGCGCACTGGTTGGCCGGCGTCGAGCCCGGCGAGCAGGGCAGCTCCGGCGGCCCTTCGGCGGTGACCCCGGCGCCGGTGGCCGAGATCAAGCGCGCTGCGCCACCCCAGCCTCGGGTCGCCGCGACGGCGCCCGCGGCCGGTCAGCCGGCGACCAGCGACTCCGCGGTGATGAGCGTCGCGACGGCGCCCGCGGCCGACCTCGCCGGCATTCGAGAGGGGGTGCATGCGGCGGTTCGACAGGTGCTCGGCCTGAGCGACTCCAAGCCGGTGCCGGCTCAGCGGCCGCTGCTGGACCAGGGCCTCACCTCTATCACGGCAGTCGAGTTGGCGACCCTGCTGTCCTCCACCTTCGGCACGCCCAAGGATCCAACGCTGGTGTACCTCTGCCCGCGGGTTGAGGACCTCATCAACCACTTCGCGGGCCTGAGCACCGCCGGCGCGTCGGATGCCGCCGCCAGCAGCACTCCCGCTGACAGCGCCCATGCCGGCAGCGCGCCAAGCGCCCGCGCCGACAGCGCTCACACCGCACGTGCCGCCGGTGTCGCGGCTTCGCTCCCAGCCGCGGCGCCGGCTCGTGTGGAACAGCCCGCCGCGCCGGCGCCGGTCGCCGATTCGGCTTCGACCGTCCTGCCCCGGGTCGAGCACCCTGGATCGCTGGCGATCGTGGGGATGGCGTGCCGGGTGCCAGGGGCCAGCACCATCGAGGAGTTCTGGCAGCTTGTCTGTGACGGCGCTGTGCAGGTGCGAGAGATCCCAGCCCATCGCCGCGAGCGTGATGGCTGGAGCACGGTGGCAGCCGAGGTGCCCAGCAGAGGCGGTTACCTCGATAATGTCGAGGGATTCGACGCCGGCTACTTCAAGATCTCCCCGATGGAGGCGGAGCGGATCGATCCGCAGCAGCGGCTGTTCCTCGAGGTGGCATCAGAGGCGCTGGCCGACGCGGGCATCGTGGTCGGCGCTGAGATCACCGCCAGGACCGGTGTGTACGTCGGGATGAACACCACCGACTACCAGCAGCGGCTGACCCGCGCGCAGTCCGACGTGGACGTCTACTTCGGCACCGGCAACAGCTTCGCCGGCACACCCGGACGGCTTGCCTACGCGCTCAACCTGGGAGGCCCGTGCCTGAGCGTGGACACCGCGTGCTCGTCGTCGCTGACGGCCGTTCACCTGGCCAGTCAGGCGTTGCGCTCCGGCGACTGCGACGCCGCGGTCGTCGGAGGCGTGAACGTCATCAGCGGCCCGACGGTCTCCATCTCCATGGCGCGCGGCGGGGCGCTTGCCGCCGACGGGCACTGCAAGACCTTCTCCGAAGCCGCCGACGGCTACGGCCGGGGCGAAGGCGCTGGTGTCATCGTTCTGAAGCGACTGGACCAAGCGCTCGCCGACGGCGATCAGATCTATGCCACCGTGCTGGGCAGCGCCCTGAACTCCGACGGGGCCAGCGGCGGCTTCACGGTGCCCAACGCGGCGGCCCAGACCGCGGTGGTGACCGCCGCGCTCGCCTCGGCCCGGGTGCGTCCTTCTGACGTCGGATACGTCGAAGCGCACGGCACGGGCACCCCGCTCGGTGACCCCATCGAACTGCAGGCGCTGAGCAAGGCGCTGCGTGGAGATCCTGCCAGCGCGGTCTACGTGGGATCGGTGAAGTCGCTGATCGGCCATCTGGAGGCGGCGGCCGGCCTGGTCGGCCTGATCAAGGCGGCGCTCTCGATCCACCGCGAGGAGATCCCACCGCACCAGCTCACCGGCGCGCGCACCAGCAGGGTTCCCTGGCAGGAGCTGGGGATCCGGCTCGCCGACCGGGGCACCGCCTGGCCCCGTCGGCAAGAACGGTTCGCCGGAATCAGCGCGTTCGGCTTCACCGGCAGCAACGCCCACGTCGTCCTCGGCCAGTCACCGGTCCCATCAGCGGTGACCGGCCTGCCCACCAGCGCTGACTCCGAGGCCGTCCTGGTGCTGTCTGCCGACAGTCCGGCCGCGCTGCGGCAACACGCCGCGCAGCTCGTCACGGTGCTCGCGGAGGGCGCCTCCCTGGAGGATCTGGCCTACACGCTGGCGCGGCGTCGCAGCACTTACCGCCACCGGGCCGTGGTCCTGGCCGAGAACTCGGCAGGCGCCCGGCAGGCCCTGCTGGACATCGCCGCTGACCGTCCGAACCCCGATGTCGTCCTAGGTGGCCGGGCTGTCACCGAACCGTCCGGCATCTGCTACCAGTTCGGCGCCGAGGCCTACTTGCAAGCGGGTTGGGCGTACCTGCCTGACGAACTGCGGCTGGCCGGCAACGAGGCGGCCGCCGAGATCGACAGCCTCACCCGCAAGCTGCTCTCGAACCTGTCCAGCACCCAGCGGCGACGAGTGGCGACGTTGCGCGCTCAGGTCGGCTGGTTGTCGATCTGGCGGCGGCTTGGCCTGCGACAGTCCTTCGCGATCGGAGAGGGAGTGGGCGCGCAGGCCGCGGCCTGGGCGCGGGGTGAGATCTCCCTCGGCGTCGCTGTCGAGCGAGCACTGCACGCCAGCCAGGCTGAGGATCTCCAAGCCGAGCAGGCGGCGCCGGGCGAGGATCGGGACGGCAGCGTGGTCATCGATGTCGTGCCGTCCTGCGTCGCGACAGCTGGCTGGCTGTGGTTGCAGGCGCACAGCTTCATAGCCGGATACCCGACCAGCTGGCGCGGGGCCATAGCCGAGACCGGCCGCCGGATCTGGCTGCCAGCCTATCCGTGGCAACGGCGCGACTTCTGGTTCACCTCCAGCGCCGTGGACCAGGTCGCGCCGTCGGTGGTTTCGACGGGCACGCCGGGCGAGGACGGTCAGGAGGCAGGCGTCGCCGGGTCGGACCGGCTGGATGACCGGCTGGATGACCGGCTGGACCCGGTGCGGCGATTGCTGTTCAGCCACGAGTGGCGACCGGTCGAGCTCGCGGCATCGACACGCGCGGCCGGCGGCCGCTGGCTGATCTTCGCCGACCCGCAGGCGCCGCTGGCCCAAGGCTTGGCTGCTCAGCTGGAATCTCGCGGCCAGCAAGTCCAGCTCGCCGGCATACCTGATCCTGATCCGGCGCACTGGACCTCGGCGCTGGCCGCCGCGGCCGCCGAAGGCGCCGTCAACGCGGTGCTGATGGTCGCCGAGCGCGCCGACGCAGAACTGCTGACGATCCGTTTCGGTCAGGCAGTGCAGCGCTTTCCCGGCTCGCTCGGCACGGCGCACCTGCTTACTCGGGCAGCGCACCCGATCGACCCGGAGACCGCGCCACGCCCGGAACAGGCCGCGGCGTGGGCAGTCGGAGCGGTGCTGGCCACCGAGCTCTCCCGACGCTGGGGCCGGTTGATCGACCTGGCCGAGCCCATCGCGACAGCCGACGCGGCGACGGTGGCCACTGCCCTGCTCAGCGAGCAGGCCGGCGACCAGTTGCACCTGGACGGCGCTCGCTGCCACGTCCGCCGCATTCGCCGCCAACTCGACGCTCCCGACCCGAAGCGGCAGGACTTCGACCCCGACCTGCGCTTCGCCGTGCACGGCCCGGACATGTCAACGGTGCGACCGGTCCTGCGCTGGTTGGCTGACAAGGGCGCCGCTGGCGCGCTGGTGCATCTGGACGAGTCGGCGACCACCGGCGAGCTGGCCGACAGCACCCTGGCCGTCGAGCAGTTCGCCGACGAGGGCAGCTGGCTGGACCGGCTTGGCGAGTCGGCAGCCGCCGGCACGTTGGGTGGCCTGGTGTACTGCGCCGAGCACCAGGACCCGCCGGTCATGGTGCGCGACTGCGAGCCCACCGAGCACGATGACCATGCCGCGGGGGAGTTGCTGGCCGCCGCGATCGGCCGGCTCGGCCTCGATGCGCCGGCCGTCGCAGCGGCAGCGAACTCAGGCGGCACACCCGCCGGCGTGCCTGCTCTGGTGCTGTTGCTCACCGACGCCGCCGGTGACTGGGGAGCGCTCGGGGCAGCGGAGTCCGGCGCACGCCGAGCCCGCGAGCGCGCCGTGCTGTGGCAGCACCCGGCACTGCGCCACGCCGCGCGGGTGCTGTCCCTGCTGCCACGCGAGCACCCGCACGCTGCTGCTGGCGCCTCGGTGCTTCAAGCCGACAGCGGCATCGGGCAGCTCAGTCCGCAGCAGGTTCTGGACGTGCTGGACTTTGCGGTGTCGGCGCCGGCCGGGACCGAGCTAAGCGCGGGCGTGGTCGATGTCGAACGCTACGTCAGCGTCTGCCAGCGGCTAGCTCCGCGAGCGCTGCTGAACGAGCTGGACACCGCCGTCGCCGGCGAGGACAGGCAAAGCGCCGTGCTCAAGGAGCTGCGTGCGCTGGACCCGGCCCGACGTTCGGATCGGTTGCTGGACCTTGTGCTCACGGCAACCGCCGCGGTGTTGGGGCTCAACGCCCGAGAGGTCGACCCCGACAACGGGTTCTTCGACCTCGGGATGGACTCGATCATGGCGGTGTCGCTGAAGACCCGGCTGGAGAACGACACCGACACCGAACTGCCGGTCACCCTCACCTTCGAGCTGCCGACCCCTCGCAAGGTGGCCAGGCACCTGACCGCGCTACTGGAATCCGATCCAGACGGGCCCGCCCTTGAGACGGCCAGCGACGCCAAGCCGGCTGCGTTCGGCTGGCCTGGCCAGCCAGCCGTCGACGCTGGCGCCGCTGAGGACACCACCGCTGACGAGGCCACCGACGATGAGCTGCTGGCGCTGCTTTCACAGGCCACAGCCTCGGCTCGCAATCTGCTTCAGGAGACTTCCCCATGGTAATGATGGACAATCCCCCCACCTCAGCAGGCAGGGCCCAGCTGATCGAGGCGCTGCGCACTATCAACATGCTGCAGGAGCAGCTGGTGACCGCGCGCCAGGCCAAGCCAGCTCGCGTCACCGAGCCGATCGCGATCGTCGGCCGAGCGCTGCGCATGCCCGGTGGCGCGAGCAGCCCTGAGGCGTGGTGGCCACTGCTGCGCGACGGAGTCGACGCGACCACGGAGTTCCCGACCGACCGCGCCGACACCACCGGTTACCTTCATCCCGATCCCGAGCACCCTGGCACCGCCTACGTCCTGCGAGGCGGATTCCTCGAGCAGGTCGACGGATTCGACCCCGCGGTGTTCGGCATCTCGCCACGCGAAGCCATCGGCATGGATCCTCAGCAACGGATGGCGCTGGAGCTGTGCTGGGAAGCGCTCGAGGACGCCGCGATCGCGCCGGACCAACTGACCGACAGCCCCACCGGGGTGTTCATCGGCGTCAGCACCACCGACTACGTGCGGATGCGCCAGCGTCTGGGTGACCCACGTGATGTCGACGCCTACCAGCTGATCGGGGAGCCCAGCTTCATCGCCGGCCGGATCTCCTACACCCTGGGTCTGCAGGGACCCAGCTGCGTCATGGACACCGCCTGCTCCTCCTCACTGGTGGCGCTGCATCAGGCCGTCCGCTCGCTGCGCCTGGGTGAGACCAATCTGGCCCTGGTCGGCGGGGTGAACCTGATGCTCGACCCGTACGGGTTCATCCTCATGAGCAAGTTCCGGGCCCTGGCCGCCGACGGGCGGTGCAAGACCTTCGACGACTCGGCGGACGGCTATGCCCGTGGTGAGGGCGGAGCCATCATCGCGCTGCAGCGGCTCAGTGACGCCATAGCCGAACGCAGGGTCATCCACGGCGTGATCGCCGGGACCTCGGTCAATCACGACGGCCGCAGTAGCGGCATGACGGTGCCCAATCCCGAGTCGCAGCAGCAGTTGATGCGCTCTGCGCTGCTCGACGCCGGCCTGGCTCCGTCGGACATCGACTACGTGGAGGCACACGGCACCGGCACCGCACTCGGCGACCCGATCGAGTTGCGTTCCATCAATGCCGTCTACGGCGACCGGCCGGCGCATTCACCGGTCGTCGTAGGCTCTGTCAAGAGCAACATCGGCCATCTGGAGCCGGCCGCGGGCATCGCGGGTCTGACCAAGGTGCTGTTGTCGTTGAGGCACGGCCAGATCCCGCCGAACCTGCACCTGAGATCCGGCAACTCCAAAGTGGATTGGGACCGGCTCGCGGTCACGATCCCCACCGCGGTGCGGGACTGGAGCAGGACGCAGCGTCCTCGGATCGCGGCGATCAACAGTTTCGGGGCCAGCGGCACCAATGCCCACACCATCGTGATCGAGGCGCCGGAACGTGAGGCTAGGCCCGAGCTCCCCGAGCGAGCTGAGGCCCTGCTGCTGTCGGCGCGGACCCCCGCCGCCTTGCGAAAGCTGGCCGAGCGCTACCGCGCATTGCTGGCAGACACCGACATCCCGGTGGCCGACCTCTGCTGGACCAGCCAGAGCGGGCGCGCGCGGTTGGGCCACAGCGTGGCGCTCCTCGGCGCCAGCGTCGGCGAGTTGAACGCCGCCGTCGGCGATTACCTGGACGGCACAGCCACCAAGGCGGTCAGGATCGTCGAGCGCGCTGCTCATCATCAGCTTCGCAGCGCATGGATGTTCACAGGCCAGGGCGCGCAGTACCCGCAGATGGCGGCCGGGCTGTTGGCGGTCCCCGCTTTCGCCGACGCCGCTCGCGAGTGCACTCAGTTGTTCGATCAGCACCTGGACGTGCCGTTGGCAGAGGTGATCTGGGGGGCCGAGACCGGACGCGTCAATGACACCGCCTACACCCAGCCGGCCCTGTTCACCGTCGAGTACGCCATGGCGATGCTGCTCACCAGCGTCGGGCTGCGGCCAGCTGCCCTGGTCGGCCATTCGATCGGGGAGATCGTGGCTGCCACGGTAGCCGGCGTCCTGACGCTGCCCGATGCCACTCGCCTGGTCGCCGCGCGGGGCCGGCTGATGTCGGCGCTGCCCTCCGGCGGCGCGATGCTGGCGGTGTCGGCAAGCGAGGCGAGGGTGGCCGAGGTCGCCGGCGCGCTGCCTGCGAACGTGTCCATCGCCGCGGTCAACAGCCCGTCGGACCTGGTTCTCTCAGGCGCAGCGGAGCAGATCTCGACGCTGGCCCAGGCATTGACCGCGGCGGGCGTCAAGGTCGCGCCGCTGACCGTCTCGCATGCTTTCCACTCACCGTTGCTGGACCCCATGCTGGATCAGTTCCGCACCGAGATCGCCGGCATCAAGATGCGGGCGCCACAACGACCGCTGGTCTCGAGCGTGACCGGTCAATGGTGGGATGAGCGCTGCGGCACAACGGAATACTGGATCGGACAGGCCCGCGGCACGGTGCGCTTCGCCGACGCCATGGGCACCCTGGACGCCGACGGCTGCGGGATCTTCATCGAGGTCGGACCGCATCCGGTGCTCACCGCACTGGGCCAGCGCTGCCTGTCGGCTGAGCAGGTCGACAGCCAGCTGTGGACCGCGCCACTGCGCCGGGGCGCCGATGACCGGACCGAGACGATGGGCTCGCTGGCGGAGCTGTGCCTGCGGGGACTGAGCCTGGACTGGGCGCCGGTGCACGCCGACATCGCCGTCCGCCACGCCAGCCTGCCGACCTACCCCTGGGAACGTGAGCGGTACTGGTTCAAGCCCAGCGACACCCCGGCCGGCGCCGGTCCGCGTGAGGACGGCCTCGGTCAACGGCTGAACTCGGCCACCCCCACCTGGCAGGACAGCCTGGACGCGCCGCTGGCCGAGGAGGACAAGCTCGGTTGGGTGCTGGCCCGCGCGGCCCGGGCGGCCGCCAGCGCAGGATTGCTGGTGGGTGGTCGAATCGACTTCGAGCAGGTCGAGTCGCACCTGGCCCCGGCCGCCGCCGCCGCCTATCCGGCCCTGATCCAGACCTCGGTGGAGTCCGAGGGCAGCCGGCGCCGGATCGTGATCAGAAGCGCCTCGGTCGAACAGGCGGCGGCCGACGCCCAGTGGCACCTGGTCGCCACGGTGGGCATCAGCGTGTCGGATCCCGACAGCAGTGGCGCACCCGGCGGCTGGGACGCCGATGCCGAACTGCTCGCTCTGCAGGAACCGGCTGAGGACGAGATCGCCGGAGGCTCCCAGCTGGTCAGCGTTCTGCGCGCCTGCCAGCAGGCTGCCGGGGCGGGCGTGTTCACCAGCCTGGAGCAGGTCAAGGCCGGTGCGCTGGAGACCGTGGTGTCGCTGGCCCTCCAGCGGCGCGCCGACTCCAGCAGCCTGGACTGCTGGTTG
This sequence comes from Jatrophihabitans sp., assembly GCA_036399055.1. Taxonomy (NCBI): domain Bacteria; kingdom Bacillati; phylum Actinomycetota; class Actinomycetes; order Jatrophihabitantales; family Jatrophihabitantaceae; genus Jatrophihabitans; species Jatrophihabitans sp. The sequence goes on along the minus strand of DASWNX010000036.1, from coordinate 83,517 downwards.
CTGGACTCAGAAGGGGTGGTGGTCGGACACCTCACCGGCCTGAAGGCGCAGGCCCCGGCCGGATCACTCAGGGCGCCGTGGTACCGCAAGCAGGATTTGGTGCTCGTCCACGCCTGGCAGGAACTGTCACCGGTCGCCCAACCGTCGGCGTCGGCAGGTGGGGTGACAGCCGGGCACGTGCTGCTGGTCGGAGGACCTGCCGTGCTCGCCAGCGTTCTCACCGACGCCCTCACTGACGAGGGCGCAGTGGTGGAGCCGATCAGCACCGATCGACTGCGCGAGCGGCTTGACAGCGATGACCTGCCAGTGGGCGGGCGGATCGTCCTGCTCGACGCCGCCGCGCTGCCGAGCGCCGCCGACACCACCGCGGCCGTGCTGGCAGAGCAGGCATTCGCCTTCGAGCAGTTGGTGTTGCTGGTGATGCGTTGCCTGTCCCGGCAGGACGAGTCGCGGTCCCGGTTGAGCATCGTCACCCACGGCGCGGTCCGGACCGACGAGCAGCAGCGGATCACCGGCCCCGCCGGCGCCCCGCTGTGGGGGCTGGGCCGGGTGCTGGCCGTGGAGCATTTCGCGAACTGGGGCGGCCTGGTCGACATCGACCCCGAGGTCGACCTCAGCGACGCTGCCAGCTGTGCCAAGGCGGCAGTGACGATCGGGCAGGCGCTGTTGAGCAGCGCGACCGACGATCAGCAGGCCCAGCGTGGCCAGCGTCGATTCGGCGCTCGGGTCAGGGCGGCCGAAGCCGTCTCGGTCCCGAAGGGCCGTCCGCTGCTCAGCGCCGCGGGAACGGTGCTGATCACCGGAGGCCTCGGTGGCATCGGCCTGGCGCTGACCGAATGGTGTTCACATCGGGGGGTGTCCCGACTGGTGCTGACCAGCCGGAACCCTGAGCCGCAGGAGTTCAGCGCCGAGGCGGCCGCTGACCGCTGGGTCACGGTGCGCCGGCTGCGGGCGCAGGGTGTCGACGTGGTGATCGAAGCGGTGGACGTCACCGACGAGGCCGCCACCGCCAAGCTCGTCGGGCGACTGGCTGCTGATCCGCTGCTGCCGTTGCGCGGGGTGATCCACGCGGCCGGGGTGTCTGAACCCCAGTTCGTGGTCGATGCCGACGAGCAGACCTACCGGCGGGTCTGGGCGCCCAAGGTGCTTGGCGCCTGGGCACTGCACGAGGCCACCCGTGGCCTGGACCTGGACCTGTTCGTGCTGTTCTCTTCGATCGCCTCGAGCTGGGGATCGCAACACCTGGCCAGCTACGCAGCCGGCAACGCCTTCCTCGACGCCTTGGCCGACACCCGGGCGGCCGAGGGGCTACCGGTCACCGCCGTGGCATGGGGACCCTGGCAGTTGCCCTCCAGCCTGTTCGGGCAGGACGTGCTGGACTTCCTCGAGTCCGTCGGATTGCGAGAGCTGGCCGCCGATCAATGCCTGAACCTGCTCGGGGAGGCGGTGGCCTCCGGCAGGTCGCATCAGATCGTCTGCGCCGCTGACTGGTCGCGTTACCGGCCGGTGATGGAGGCCCGCGGACCACGGCCGATTCTCGCCGACATCGTCGTGGACGAGGTCATCGACGAGGGCGCCTCCAGCGGGCTGGCGGCGGTGTTGGCGGCCGGCCAGGAGGGTGGGCGCGATGCGCAGCTGGCGGCCATGACCGAGCTGGTGGGCGCGATCGCCGCCGGGGTGCTCGGCGTCGCGCCGAGTTCGATCAGCGCCGACACCGACGTCTTCGCCCTGGGCCTGGACTCTGTGATGGTCATGGAGGTGACCGGGGGCTGCCGCCGCCAGTTGGGGCTCAGCGTCACACCGGCCGCCTTCTTCGAACGCAGCACACTCGGTGAGTGGGCGGAGTTCCTGCTGTCCATGGTCGATGACTCCGGGTCGGGCGGGAGTGCCACCGAGTCTGGCGACACTGCCGAGCTGGCCGAGAACCTCAGTGCGCGAAGCCAGTTGCCTGCCGACATCGAGCTGGCCGCGCCGGCCCGTGCCGGCCTTGGCCGGCGAGTGCTGCTCACCGGCGCGACCGGGTTCGTCGGCGCTTACCTCTTGCGTGAGCTACTGGCCCAGGACAGCGAGCGAGTCGTCGACTGCCTGGTGCGCACGGTGGACGACGAAGCGGCGATGGAGCGCATCCTGGCCAACGCCGGCAACTACTTCAGCGTCGAGGAACTCGATGTCAACCGGATCCGGATCGTCGCGGGCGACTTGGCGGCGGCCGGCCTGGGGCTGGCGGCGGGCGTTCGCGAGAAGTTGCTGGCTGAGGTCGATTCTGTCGTGCACAACGGGGCCTGGGTGAACTTCGCCCACACCTATGAGCAGCTGGCGCCGGCCAATGTCAACGGCACCATCGAGCTGCTCCGGCTCTGCGCCGAGTCGGGCGTTCCGATGCACCATGTCTCGACCTACGGAATATGGGGGATGCCGGTCGAAGGCAGGGATCACGTCAGCGAGGATGAGGACATCCTGACTGCCGGGCGGCTGATCACCGGATATGTGCAGACCAAGTGGGCCGCCGAGCATGTCGTGCGTCAAGCCGCCGAGCGCGGCATCCCGGCGTCGGTGTACCGGCTTGGCCGGGTGCTGGGGGATTCCACGACCGGTGCGGCGCTGACCACGCACTTCACCTGTCGGGTGATCAAGAGCTGTATCCAGTTGGGGGTGGCGCCGGACCTGGACATCAGCATCGAGATGACTCCGGTCGACTACGTGGCCCGCTCGCTGGTGTCGATCGCCGCCGGGCAGGGGCGGTCCGGGAACGAGCCGGCTGGGCAGGCCTATCACCTGGTCAACCCGGTGCACATGCCGTTCGAGGAACTGATCGAGACCATCCGTGACCGGGGATGGAAGGTCGAGTCCATCCCGGCTGCCGAGTGGTGGGAACGGCTGCTCGACACCCAGGGTGTGGAGGCGAATGACCTGCACTCGGTGATGCCCACCGTGCAAGAGCTGATCGTCGGCGGCGAACGGGCCGTCGACTACGACACCGGCCGAACAGCAGCCGCGCTGGCCGGCACCGGTGTCAGCTGCCCGCCGCTGGACCGAACGTTGCTGGACCGCTATTTCGACTATTTCCTCGCCACCGGCTATCTGAGCCTCTGATGGCCACGACCAATCCGAACATCCCCCTCGACATTCGAGTCGAGAAATCAGAGTGGAGCCCTTCATGAGCGAGCACGAGAGCACCGAGAGCACCGAGCGCGCCGAGAGCACCGAAAGCGCGCCGAGCACGACCGCAGCAGCCGGGCCCCGGCCCGAGATCGACGTCATCGTGCTGGGCTCAGGCCTAGCCGGATCAGCCATGGCCGCCGTGCTCGCCGAAGGCGGAGCGGAGGTCCTCGTCCTCGACGCCGGGTCACATCCGCGCTTTGCCATCGGCGAGTCGACCATTCCCTACACCTCGATGCTGATGCGGTTGGTGGCCGAGCGTTACAACATCCCCGAGCTCAAGTACCTGACGACCTTCGACAACGTCCAGGAGCGCATCAACTCCTCCTCGGGCGTCAAGCGCAACTTCGGTTTCCTGTACCACCGCGAGGGCCAACCGCAGCGCTTCGAGGAGTGCCACGAGTTCCCCATCCCGAAGATCACCCACACCGAGAACCACTTCTTCCGCCAGGACATCGACGCGTGGATGCTGCAGGTGGCCGTCAAGCACGGCGCGCACATCCGCCAGCACGTCCGGATCGAGGACGTCGACATCGACGAGGCCGGAGTCACGGTCAGCGACAGCACCGGCAAGCAGTGGCGGGCCCGGTACGTGATCGACGCTTCCGGCTTCCGATCGCCGATCGCCGCCAAGTTCGGGCTGCGCGAGGAGCCGACCCGGCTGCGCCACCATTCCCGCTCCATGTTCACCCACATGGTCAACGTGACCCCGTACGAGGACACCGTCCCGCCCAACGCGCACGGCAACCCGACCAACTGGAGCGAGGGAACCCTGCACCACCTGTTCAAGGGCGGCTGGGCCTGGGTGATCCCGTTCAACAACCACGCCCGGGCCACCAACCCGCTGATCAGCGTCGGACTGAACCTGGACCCGCGGATCCACCCCAAGCCCGACTGCAGCCCCACCGAGGAGTTCCAGTCCTTCATCGACCGGTTCCCCGACATCCGCGCGCAGTTCGCCAAGGCCAAGCCGGTGCGCGACTGGGTGTCCACCGGACGCTTGCAGTACTCCTCCAAGCAGACCGTCGGCTACCGCTGGTGCATGACCTCGCACGCCGCCGGCTTCGTCGACGCGCTGTTCTCCCGCGGCCTGTCCAACACCTTCGAGATCATCAACGCTCTCGGCTTCCGGCTGCTCGACGCGCTGCGTGACGACGACTTCGACCCGGCCCGTTTCGAGTACGTCCAGCACCTGGAGCAGAGCCAACTGGACTTCAACGACGACCTGGTCGCCAACGCTTACACCTCGTTCAGCGACTACAACCTGTGGGACGCGTGGTTCCGGGTCTGGTCGGCCGGCCAGGTGCTGGCCACCTTCGAGATCAACCGGGCCTACGCGAGGTTCCTGGACTCTCACGACACCAAGGACCTGGCGCACCTGGAGACGCTGGCCCCGAACGGCTCGCTGCCCAACTACGAGCCGGCACGCCGGTTGATGCGAAACGTCAGCCTGCAGTGCCGGGCGGTGGCCGCCGGCAGCACCCCGCCCCACCTGGCGTCCCAGGCGATCATGGCCGAACTCAAGGCAGCCGACTTCATCCCGCCGGCGTTCGGCCTGGCCAACCCGGAGAACCGCTGGTTCAACGCGACGTTCCCCAAGGTCCTCAAGACCCTCAAGTGGGCCAAGACCGAGGCGCCTGACCCGATCGGCGACCTGGTCTATGACGGCTTGACCCTGTTCATCAAGAAGCGGCTCTCCCGTGATGAGTTCAACCTCGGAGCCGAAGCCAAGCACTGGGCTGCCGAGCAGCCCCTCATCGGGCGCAGACTCCGTGTCCCGGCCCCCCGCTAACCCCGACTACAGAGGAGGAAAACACATGAGCAACATAGAAGAGACCGTCTATGACGTTGCCATCCTGGGCTCCGGTTTGGCCGGGTCGATGCTCGGCGCGGTGCTGGCCCGCAACGGAGTCCGGGTGGCGTTGATCGACGCCGGCCAGCACCCGAAGTTCGCGATCGGCGAGTCGACCATTCCCTACACGCTGGTCACCTTGCGCACCATCGCCGAGCGCTACGACGTTCCCGAGATCAAGACGCTGGCCACCTTCACCAACTGCACCAAGGTCATTGGCCCGGTCTTCGGGATCAAGAAGAACTTCGGGTTCATGCTGCACCACGAAGGCAAGAAGCAGGACCCGAAGGAAGTCAACATGTTCGGCACACCCGGCTTGCTGCACGAGGCCAGCCACCTGTACCGGCAGGACACCGACGCCTACCTGTTCGCAGTCGCGGTGAAGTACGGCTGCACCCCGATGCAGAACAAGCGGGTGGACGACGTCGAATTCGATGAGGACGGCGTCACCGTGCACGCCGGCGACAGCCGGGTCCGGGCCCGGTACGTCGTGGACGCCAGTGGGTTCCGGTCTCCGATCGCTGACAAGTTCAACCTGCGCGAGGAGCCCAGCCGGCTCAAGCACCACTCCCGCTCGTTGTGGAACCACATGATCGGGGTGACGCGCACCGATGACCTGTTCGACCCCGCGCCGGAGGACAAGCCGCCGACACCGTGGTACTCGGGCACCGTGCACCACATGTTCGAGCGCGGCTGGTTCTGGGTGATCGCCTTCGACAACCATGTCAACTCCCGCAACCCGCTGTGCAGCGTGGGCCTGACGATGGATGAGCGCAGGTACCCCAAGGTGCCGGGGGAGTCGCCCGAGGACGAGTTCAGGCGTTACGCGGCGAAGTTCCCTGACGTCGAGCGGCAGTACGCCGGGGCGAAGGCCATGCGCGAATGGGTGTCCACCGATCGGTTGCAGTACTCCTCCAAGCAGACCGTCGGCGACCGCTGGTGCCTGCTGGCGCACGCGGCCGGCTTCATCGACCCGTTGTTCTCCCGGGGCCTGTCCAACACCGCCGAGTCGATCAACGCGCTGTCCTGGCGCTTGATCGAGGCCGTCAGGGACGATGACTTCTCGGCTAAGCGGTTCGAGTACATCGACCGCCTGCAGCAGGGACTGCTCGACTACAACGACGCCCTGGTCAACGCGGCGTTCATCTCCTTCGACGACTACGACCTGTGGACCGCGGTGTTCCGGATCTGGGCATGGGGCTCCAACGCCGGCACCTTCCGGTTGCAGAGCGCGATCACGAAGTTCCTGTCAGACCGCAATGACCAGCACTTCAAGGACATCGAGGAAGCCGACGCGCTCGGCCTCTACTGGCCCGACCACGCCGGCTTCAAGAAGCTCTTCGACGAGATGGTCGCTCAACTCGACGCTGTCGAGGCGGGCACCACCACGCCGCGGGCAGCGGCCGACACCCTCTACAAGATCCTCGTCGAGGCCGACTTCGTGCCGGACCACTTCGGGTTCGCCGACCGCGACAAGCGCTTCCTCAGCCCCTCGCGCAAGACGCTGATCAAGACTGCTCGTTGGGCCATGACCAAGGCCGACCCGGAGGTCGGGAAGATGATGCTGAGCAACGGTCGCCAGGCGATCAAGCTCAAGTTGCGCGGCCGGCGGATCTTCTGATGACCGCGCAATTGGAGAAGGTCCCCTGGGCAGACGATCGAATGCTCGAGCCCGTCGACGGTGATGTCAGGTTGGCCGGCTCGGGCATCGGGGTGGACCTGCTGGCCATGATCCTGGCTCGCGGCGGCCTGCAGGTGACGGTGTCGCAGGAGGCCGAACTCGCCCCGGTCGCGGTGACCACGGTTCCCTACACCGCCGAGCTGCTCCACCTGCTGGCCGACCGGTTCTCGGTGCCTGAGATCGCCGACCTGGCGATGTTCGGCAGACTGCCGGCCTGGTTGCAGGCCAGCAGTGGCGTGAAGCAGAGCCTGGGGTTCGTCTACCACCGATCCGGCCGGGCGCATGACCGCTCGGAGAACGTGCAGTTCAGCGTGCCGGGTGAGCATGCGGAGTGGCATGCCTACCTGCCTGACGTGCAGCGGCACACCAAGAAGCTGGCCCAGCGTTACGGAGCGCGCTACACCACCGGGCCGTTGCCCGGGACGGGGGCGCACGCGGTGACGCTGGTGTGCGCTGGCACGTCGGCATCCCAACCGGGCATGCTCTCGGGCACCGCCGACTTCGAGGACGTGACGCCGTTCGAGCAGATCAAGCCCCCGAAGGACGACGGCTACACCCAGCCCTGGAGCGAGGGCGCCACGGTGCACGGCTTCCGTGGCGGTTGGGTGCAGGTCGCGGCGTTCGGCAACCACCCCGGCTCGCGGAACGCCGGGTGCGCGGTGTCGGTGAGCGTGCCTGCCTCCGAGGTCGGCGGGTCCGGCGACCTTGACGCGGCGCTGACCGCGCTGTGTCAGCGGTATCCCGACATCGGGCTGCAGTTGCGTGGGGCGCGCAGGAAGGGGCCCTGGCGGCAGACCGGCGACGCAGGAGCGAGGACCGGACCGAATGGCGATCCAGTGAGGGAGGATCGCAGCGACGCAGGAGCGAGGACCGGACCGAATGGCGATTCAGTGAGGGAGGATCGCAGCGCCGCACTCGTCCTGCAGCTGGGGCTGGACCGGGGCGAGGTGCTGTTCGGGCAGGACTTCACGTTGCTGCTCGAGCTCGTGCACGCCAGCGCGGCCATCCTGCTGGCGCCTGGAGCGCTGGCCACGCCAGAGGCCAGCGCTGCGGCGATGCGGGATATCGAGCGGTTCCAGCAGTCGTTGCTGAGCTATCAGGAGGACTTCTCCCACGCCGGCCGGATCGCGACCCGGTCCTTCCAGTCGTGGAACGCCTTCCTGCGGGCCTGGTTGCTGTGGAGCATCAGCTCGGCCTTGGCGTTGAAGAAGGTCCGGCTCGACGCGGTGCGCGCCGGGAACTGGGCCGCGGCTTCCCAGTTCGATCAGGGTGTCGGCTGGTTCGACCTCGCTCCTGGCATCGCCAAGACCGTGGACGGGTGCGCCGAGGCCATGAAGGCGGTGGAGCGGCAGGCGGTGCTGCCCACGGTCGCGGCCGGACGGGTGTTCAAGCTCCTGTCCCAGAGACGGGTGATCCCGCCGCTCTACAAGTTCGGTGACCCGGCGGCGCGGCGGTACCGGCTGAGCCTGCCCACCCGCCTGAAGCTACTGGCCTGGACGTTCACGGTGGCTCCCAAGGCCTACCGCGGCATGCTGACCGCCGACAACATCACCGCCGTGCCGGATCAAGGGCGGCACTCCGCGTTCGATGCCACGGAGGGCAAGCAGTGAGCGGGCAGGTCATGGGCTCGCTGTTGGCCGAGCGGCCAGCCTCCTTCACCGTCGACAAGAGCTCGGCCGCGCGGCCGCAGGGCTGGCACGTGCTCCTCGTCGACCGCGACGACGCCGACGCCGAAGCGCTTGCCGTGCGACTGCGTCAGCTCGGCCACAAGGTCGAGTGCGTGCACACCGGCCAAGCGGCGTTGGCGGCGCACTGGTCGGCAGAGCTGGTGCTGCTGCACCTGGAACTGTCCGACCGGGACGGCCTGGAAGTCTGTCGCGACATCAGGGCTGCCTGCGACACCCCGCTGATCGCGCTGGCCAAGCGGGGCACTGAGCTGGACTGCGTGCTGGGACTTCAGGCAGGCGCGGATGACTACTTGCGGGAGCCGTATGACTTTCGCCAGCTGACAGCGCGCATCGACGGTCTCATGCGCCGCGCTCACGTGCAGCACGCGGTGGTCGAGGTCGAGGCTCAGAAGATCACCCATGGGTCCCTCGAGATAGATCCGCGCCTGCGGGAAGTCCGGGTCGCCGGCCGGATCATCGACGTGACCCGCAAGGAGTTCGACCTGCTCTACCTGCTCGCCAGCCATCCCGGCACCGTCATCACCAGGAGCCGCCTGACCGAGGCTGTCTGGGGGGAGTCCTGGTCGCGTCGCACGATCGACACCCACGTCAGCAGCTTGCGGGCCAAGCTCGGCTCCAGCGGCTGGATCATCACGGTGCGCGGGGTCGGGTTTCGGATGGGAGAAGGCTGAGACACGCTCAAGGGAACTGGCCGGCGTGCTCGGCCGCCCCGACGGCCAAGTCCTGTGGCCGTCGAACTCGACCCCCGAACTCGACCCCCGCCCCACCCGGCCCCGATCTCGCCCGAGACCGCGGCTTAGCGCCGCGCCGGAAGTCCTTGTCGCCGGCCGCGGGTGGCAGTGGCGGGCGTCTCTGACTCCTCGCACATCGCATTCTCCAGAGCGGAGCACCCATGCCTTCACCCGCACCATGGCGCGCAATGTCTGCAGGCGTCCGCCGTGTCACTCTCAACGCAGGCGGAATCACCCTGTCGGCATTGTTGAAAGAGCCGCCCGGCGAAACCCGGGCGGTGGTGGTCGCCCTGCACGGCGGCGGCATGACAGCCGGCTACTTCGACGGGCAGGCCCATCCTGACCTCTCGCTGCTGAGCTTGGGAGCGCGGCTCGGGTACACGGTCCTGGCCATCGACCGGCCGGGCTACGGCGATTCCAGCGCCGCGCTGCCGGAAGGGCAGAGCCGCGGTGAGCAGGCGACAACGGTGCGCGCCGCGCTGGCGGACTTCACCGCTCGACGCCGGACCGGAGCGGGCGTCTTCTTGCTGGCTCACTCCTACGGCGCCAAGGTGGCGCTGACCCTGGCGGCGTCCGCGGCTCCGTCGGAGTTCCTGGGTCTGGACATCTCCGGATGCGCTCGCCGCTATGCCCTCAGCAGGTCCGAGATAGACGCCGGTCTGAGCGACAGCAGGTCCTCGCGGCACTGGGGTCCCTCGTCGCTGTACCCGCCGGGCGCCTTGCAAGCCTGCGCCACCGTGGTCGCTCCCATGCCCCAGCGCGAGCGTCGCGACGTCGTGAGCTGGCCGGCGGTCTTTCCCGCCGTGGCGGCCCGCGTCGGCGTGCCGCTGCGCCTGACCTTCGCTGAGCATGAGTCCTGGTGGAGGCATGACAAGCGCGCGGTCCTTGAGCTGACCGGGCACCTGAGGTCACCGAGGTTGGTCTTCGACAGCCAGCCCGGGGCCGGGCACAACATGAGCCTGGGTTGGGCGGCGCGCTCTTACCACCTGCGGGCGCTGGCCTTTGTGCAGGACTGCGTGACAAGTAGAGCCGAGGCGACCCCCGGCGCCGTGCTGGCGGCCGGGCCGATGATGGAGATGGCGATGGACAGGGTGGGGACATGACGCGCTCGACCGCCGCGGCGCGGGCTGAGGTCTCGGGCCGTTCCGATCTGCTGGGTGAGCTCGAGCGGTTGAAGGAGCTCACCAGGGACGGCATCGATCCGGCCGCCACCGAGCGGCAGCACGCCAAGGGCAAGCTCACCGCCAGGGAGCGGATCCAGCGCCTGCTCGACGCGGGCAGCTTCACCGAAGTCGAGCCCCTGCGGCGGCACCGGGCGACGGGCTTCGGCATGGAGGCCAAACGACCGCACACCGACGGCGTCGTAGGCGGATGGGGGACTGTGGGAGGGCGCACCATCTTCGTCTACGCCCACGACTTCCGGATCTTCGGGGGAGCCCTGGGAGAGGCGCATGCGGAGAAGATCCACAAGATCATCGACCTCGCGCTCGCAGCCGGGGCGCCGCTGGTCTCGCTCAACGACGGCGCCGGCGCGCGAATCCAGGAGGGCGTCGGCGCGCTGGCCGGCTATGGCGGGATCTTCCAGCGCAACACCAAGGCCTCCGGGGTGATCCCGCAGATCAGCGTGATGCTCGGGCCGTGCGCGGGAGGCGCCGCCTACTCACCCGCGCTGACCGACTTCGTCTTCGTGGTCCGCGACATCTCGCAGATGTTCATCACCGGCCCGGACGTGGTCCGCGCGGTCACCGGCGAAGATGTCACCCTTGAGGAGTTGGGTGGCGCCGACATCCACGCCGCGGTGTCCGGCGTGGCGCACTTCGTCTATGACGACGAAGAATCATGCCTGGCCGACGTGCGCTTCCTGTTGTCGCTACTACCGTCGAACAACCGCGAGTTGCCGCCGGATGCCCCCAACACCGATCCGGTCGACCGGTACTGCCACTCGCTGGCCGAGACCGTGCCTGTCGAGGCCAACCGGGCCTACGACGTGTGCGAGGTGATCTCCGAACTCGTCGACGACGGTGAGTTTCTGGAGGTGCACGCTGCCTGGGCGGCCAACCTCGTCTGCGCCTTTGCCCGGCTGGATGGCCACGTGGTCGGGATCGTGGCCAACCAGCCGTCGGTGATGGCCGGAGTGCTCGACATCAAGGCGAGTGAGAAGGGCGCGCGCTTCGTCCAATTCTGCGATGCCTTCAACATCCCGTTGATCACCCTCGTCGACGTGCCCGGCTTCCTGCCGGGAGTCGACCAGGAGCACGACGGGATCATCAGGCGCGGCGCCAAGCTGCTGTACGCCTATTGCAACGCGACGGTGCCGCGAATCTCGGTGGTCCTGCGCAAGGCCTACGGGGGCGCTTACATCGTGATGGACTCGCGGTCGATCGGCGCCGACATCGCCCTGGCCTGGCCGACCAACGAGATCGCGGTGATGGGTCCTGAGGCCGCGGTCAACGTCATCCACCGGCGCGAGCTCGACGTGGCCCCCGATCCCGATCAGCTCCGGCTGCGCAGGATCGACGAGTACCGCACCGCGCTGGCCCACCCTTACTACGCGGCCGAGCGGGGTCTCATCGATGACGTCATCGACCCACGGGACACCAGGGCGACCTTGATCCGCTCAGTGGAGATGCTGCGGAGAAAGGATGCCGCGCTGCCACGACGTAAGCACGGCAACCCACCCCAATGACCGGCTCGCAGGCCGCCGCAGTGCTGTTGCGGATCGAGAAAGGCCAGCCAGAGGCGGATGAATTGGCTGCGCTGGTGGCGGTCTTGAGCACCGGCCGGGCCACCGCGGCGGCTGCCGAGCCCGCCGGCTGCAGTCCCCCGCCCGCACCCTGGCGCACACCCGATCAGGCGCCGCACTTTGACCCACCGCGCACCTGGCAGGCCGCTGCGATCGAGCTTGGCGGCCAGGTGACACCACAGCACTTCGCTGTCTAGCGGCCTACCTTCCTTTCCCCGAAAGGGCAACGCAATGACCGTCCAGATCGATCCCGAAGTCGCGGGAGCGACGGGATGAACACTCATCAGACCGCGCAGTTGCTGGTCGCACTCGGTGTCATCCTCGTCCTGTCTCAAGTATTCGGCGCGCTGGCCCGATGGATGCACCAGCCGGCTGTCGTCGGAGAGATCGTGCTGGGCATCCTGGCCGGACCCACCTTGTTCCACGGCGGGATCACCCGGGTGATGTTCCCCGTCGAGATCCAACCGCTGCTGTCGGCGCTGGCCATGGTGGGCGTGGCGTTCTTCATGTTCATCGTGGGCCTCGAGGTGGACCACCAGCTTCTGCGGGGGCTGCGGGCCAAGACCGGGGTGATCGTCCTGGGCTCCACGACGGTGCCGTTCACGCTGGGAGTGGGCGCGGCGCTGTGGCTGGCCCGAGACCACCTGCCGGGAGACCGACTGGGCTACGTGCTGTTCATGGGGACGGCGTTGTCGATCACCGCCTTTCCAGTGCTGGCGCGGATCCTCGACGATCGGGGAATCACTCGCACTCCATTGGGTTCTCTGGCGCTCAGTAGCGCGGCGGTGGGTGACCTGATCGCGTGGACGATGCTGGCCGCCGTGGTCGCCATCGCCGGCACGGGAGGTAACCCGCTCTGGCGGATCTCCCTGGTAGTGCCCTTCGTGCTCGCCGTGTTCTTCATCGGCAGGCCGGTCCTGAACCGGGTGCTCGGCGCTTCGTCGATGAACCCCCCCGACGACCAAGCAGGCTCCGGCCGGATCCTCACCATAGTCGTCGCCTCGCTGCTCGGCGCCGGCGCGTTCATGGAGTGGGCGGGATTGCATTACATCTTCGGCACTTTCCTGGTCGGCGCCATCTTGCCTCGAGGCGCCAACGACTGGATCCGGATCCAGATCTGTGATCGGCTGGAACAGATCAGCAGGCAGTTGCTGATGCCGGTGTTCTTCGTGATGGCCGGGCTCCAGGTGAACCTGTCCACGCTGGGGTTGTCCGGGGTAGGCGCGCTCGGGCTGATCCTGCTGGTCGCTATCGGCGGCAAGCTCGGTGGCACCATGGGCGCCGCCCGGCTGGCCGGCGTCAGCACTCGCCAGTCGGCGAACCTGGCTGTCTTGATGAACACCCGCGGCCTGACCGAGCTGGTGGTGCTGGCCACCGGCGTGCAGCTGGGCATCCTCGACCACCGCACGTACTCGATGATGGTGGTGATGGCGTTGGTGACGACGGCGATGACCGGGCCGCTGCTCGATCTGCTTCAGCGGCCAGGGCGCAATGGCCCCGTCAGTGAGAAGGCGGAGCTGTCGGCCTCCCAGCACCAGGAGCTGCCGGCTCCTCTGCAGACGGTGTCGACAGCGGGCGGACCTGACCTCTGGCCGAGGCCTCAGGTCGAACGTGCCTGACCAAGTCGAACGTGCCTGAACAAGTCGAACGTGCCTGACCGAGGAGCGAGACAAGCGCCCCACCTGGCTATCGCCAGGTGGGGCGCTGTGTTCGGCTCAGATCATCGCGCTAGCGCCTTCATCCCAAGTCGGCCGCATGATCTTGTGTCCATTCGGAGAAGGTGAGTGCCGGCCGGCCGGTGATTCGCTCGACGGCGTCTGAGACATAGGCGTCGTGTCCGACTGACTGCTGCTGCAACTTCAGGATGGACTCGGCGATCGGCTGCGGAAAACCGGAGGTGACCATGGCCTCCAGCGCCTGTTCGCGGGAGACGTCCTGGATGGCCACCGGACGTCCGAGGGTCTCAGCCACGGTCGCCAGCATCTGGGCGCGGGTCAATGACTGGGGACCGGTCAGCAGGTAGGTCTGGCCCGCGTGCTCGTCCGAGAGCAACGTCTGAGCCGCCACAGCGGCGATGTCACGCTCATGGATGAGCGCAGTGGTCGCCTGGCTGTAGACCTCGAAGACCATTCCGGCCTGCCGGATCTGGGGGGTCCACTGCTGGAGGACGTTGGAGGCGAATTCGACCGGGCGCAGAATGGTCCACTTCAGCCCGCTCGCGCGCACCGCGGCCTCGATGTGCTGGTGCCACAACGCCAGGGGGTCATCCTCAGCGGCGGGCTCGTCCCCGACGGAGGCCGAGGACAGCAGGACCACCCGCTCCACGCCACGGGCGGCGGCCAGGGCCAGGAATTCGCTGCTCGAGTCTCCGATCGCGGCGGGGTTGAGAAAGACCGCGCTGACGCCGTCCAAAGAATCTGCCAGGCTCTGCGGAGAGCCGAGGTCTCCGCCGACCACGTCCACTTCCTCGGGCAACCGTCCTGCCTGCGGATCGCGGGTGACTGCTCGGACCTTGGCCTGCTTTTCCAGCAGCTGGGCGACCAGGGGTCGACCGACGTTTCCGGTCGCGCCGGTGACGAGTATCAACGGAATCTCCTTTGGTAGCGGTTAGATCCGCACCACTACTGGCCGGCCCTCCGGTCTTGTCCGGCAGCGGGAGGCAGGTTGGCTGGATCTGTCGAGGTCAGCAGGCCTCTAGACGGGGGGATACGACGACGAGGGCAGCCTGCCGATGTGCCTTGATCATAGGCCACCGAGGATCTGGGCTCAGGGCAACCGACGGTTGCCCAGCGGCCCGGACGTGAGGAGCTTGCGCAACTGGTCGAGGCCAGAGCGCGTTCGCAACACCGGGCTGGGAGCTCCCCGACGCTCTGCCATCGCTTGGACGGTCATGCTCAAGGCCTTGCGGGAGTCGACCGCAGGACGCCACTCCAACTCGGTCCTGGCCCGGTCGGTGTTGAGCAGCGGAACCGAGAAGGCCAGGTCGATCCAGCCCGGGTCCAGGGCCTGCACCCGAGCGTGCCAGCCGAGGCCGGCCAACGTGCTCAGCACCTTGGCCGGCAGCTGCACCGGCCGGGCGCCGAGCGCGGCGGCGATGTCATCCCGGGTCACCGGCGGCTCGCCCGCGAAGTTGAAGGCGCCCGGAGCGCGCCGCTGGATCACCCGGACGATGCCGTCGGCCAGGTCGTCGGAGTGCACCAGCGGAATGCTCAGCTTGCGGTCCAGCGGCAGGATCGGCAGCAGCGTCACGATCCTGGCCGGCACGAAACCCGGCAGCCCGTACCGCAGCAGGGCGCTGGCGGCGTCGGGCTGCACCACGAAGCCGGGGCGCAGCCGGCTCACTGTCATCTGATGCTCGCCGCCGGCCGTGCGCTCGTAGGTGTCCAGCAATCGCTCGGCCTCTGCCTTGTGCTGGCTGTAGCCGAGGCTGGAGATGCCGTCTCGAGCGGCCGACTCATCGACTCGTATGCCCGGCGCCGGCGAGTAGGCGCCGACTGAGGACATGTGGATCAGATGCCCCACGCCGGACTGCTGAGCCGCCTGAAGGACAGCCGCCGTTCCGCCGACACCCAGCCGGCGCAGGTAATCGAGGTCATGTGAGGGCTGAAAACCCCATGCCAGGTGGACGACGGTGTCCACTCCCTCGAAGGCGGTGCGCAGCCTGGCGACGGCGTCGGGCTCGGTGAGGTCGACGCTGTGCCAGGACGCCCCGCTGTACGGCGCGACTGTCTCCGGCGTCCGGCGAGCGAGGCCGATGACCTCATGCTCACCACCGGCAAGCCGGCGAAGCAACGCCGTGCCGATATTTCCACTGGCTCCCGTGATAGCGATACGCATGAATCCAGTGTGCCTGCCACCGAGGCCCTGGCGGAGGAGTGGCTCAGCCGGACCGGACGCCTTCTTCGGGGGAGGGCGAGTCCGGTCTGGACCGCCTGCTGCGAAGAGGCTTCAGCGACGCCGGCCCTCCAGCCGCTGGAACATCTTCTCCCTACGCCGGTCGGTGGCCGCCGAGCGGTCACCGGCAGCTCGGCCCTGCCGCACGGCCGCCCCGGTGCCGGCGGGATAGCCGGCTTTGACCAGCCGGTGCTCCGCGGTCTCCACGAGGTATCCCAGGGAGTAGATCAGGCTCATCAGCATGCCGCCCAGCGCGCTGAGCGCCCGGATCCAGAACGGGCCGGGGATGAAGACCAGCAGCACCACGATCAGCGGCGAGATCACCAGCAGCGAACGCACCACTTGGCGAAGCGCCCAGGTTCGGCAGGTGGTGTCATGCAGCACCCACTCGGACAACTCCGCGGGCAGCTTGGCGCCCACGCTGTAGCGCGCCCACTGCCAGGCCGTGGGCCGGCGACGCTCGCTGTTGGCGTCCATGTCGCGGTTCCCCCCGTCGCAGCGCCGGCGCGGCGTCTCCTCGCACGGGCCGCAGCCATTGCGGGCGCAGCCGTCTCGGCGCCGCACCAGGATATCCGCGCCCGGACGACGCTGGCCAGCAGCCGTTAAACGGGTAGGGTCTTAAGCATCCGTTCCCATTCCGACGGCGGCCAGCGTCGCCGTCGGAGTCTCGCGCTGGCAGCGGCGCAGTCAGGTCGCCTCATGCCCTCCTCCTTGCCTGCCTCCTGTGAGCGCACCACACTGCGGGAACCCCGTTGACGGCCACTGCCCAGACCGCCCGGGGCAGCGATTTCGCCGTTCTCAGCCGGCAGGTGCGGGCAGCGAACCTGCTGCAGCGCCGCCGTAGCCATTACGCGGTTCGGATCTCGCTCACGGTGCTCGCCTTCGTCGGAGTGTCGGCAGGGTTCGTGCTGGTCGGCGACACCTGGTACCAGCTGGGCATCGCGGCCGTGCTGGGCCTGATGTCCACCCAGCTGGCCTTTCTCGGCCATGACGGCGGCCACCAGCAGGTCTGCAAGTCCAGGCGGGCCAATGACCTGATCGGCCTGCTGATCGGCGACCTGCTCGTCGGCCTGAGCTTCGGCTGGTGGCTGGACAAGCACAACCGCCACCACGCCAACCCCAACCACGAGGAGCACGACCCGGACATCGGCGAGAGCGTGCTGGCCTTCACGACCGCGCACATCGCCGCCCGCACCGGCGGGCCGTACCGGCTGATCGCCCGCTACCAGGCCTGGTTGTTCTTTCCGCTGCTGTGCTTCGAGGGCCTGCAGCTGCACGTGGCCAGCGTGCGCTCGCTGATCCTGGGCAAGCAGCGCCGGCACCGGCGCACCGAGTGGGTGCTGCTGTCGACGCACCTGCTGGGCTACCTGGCTGGGGTCTTCCTGGTGCTCTCGCCCGGCAAGGCGCTGGCGTTCCTGGCGGTGCACCAGGCGGTCTTCGGCATTTACATGGGCAGCTCGTTCGCGCCCAACCACAAGGGCATGGCGGTGATCGCCCCGGGGCAGGAGCTGGACTTTCTGCGCCGCCAGGTGCTGACCTCGCGCAACGTGCGTGGCGGCTGGTTCACCGACCTGTTGCTGGGCGGGCTGAACTACCAGATCGAGCATCACCTGTTTCCCAACATGCCCCGCCCCAACCTGCGCAGGGCGCAGGGACTGGTCTTCCAGTACTGCCAGGATCACCAGATCTCCTATACCCAGACCAGCCTGGTGGGCTCCTACAAGGCCGCGTTGGGTTACCTGCACCAGCTGGGCGCCCCGCTGCGACGCACCCGGCATAGCTGAGGCGCGTCGGCGCGCTCAACCGCTGCCGCGGCAGGTGCCCACGTACAATCGGCAGCCACTGGCCCGGGCTGCAAACAGCGCACGCCCCGTCCGACCTGATGTGGGGGGAACCCTGATGGTCCTCATAGGCCTGCTCCTGATCGCCGCGGCGGTGGCGGCGGCGATCATCCTCGTCGTCCAGAACGAGGAGCCGATCACGGTCCACGTCTTCGAGTACGACTACGACGTCGCGGCCTACTGGCTGGCCATCGCCGGCCTGGCGATCATGGCGGTGCTGGCGCTCGGGCTGTTGGCGCTTCGGATCGGCGCGGCGCACCGCATGCGCCGGCGCCGCGAGCGCCGCGAGCTGGTCAAGGAGAACCGTCGGCTCAGCGAGCGCGCGGCAACCCTCGACGACCCTGCAGCGGCCCAGGCCTCGGGCCGGGCCCACCCCGGCTCGACCGCAGCTGGCGCGAGCGCTCCGAACGCAGGCGTCCGGACTGACAGCGCGGCGACCGACCCGACCCGGGCGCGGGCCGAGGATTCCGGCCGGATGCCCCCCGCAGAGGGCGCGCGCTGACCCCTCGACACGGGCTGAGTTCGACACGCGGTTTCGCTAAACCGACCAATCCGGCTTTCGAGTTGAGATCTGTGTTATGTAGCTGTACGGTACGCGTTAAGTGGCTAAACGTAGTCACTCGCGTACGGGCGGGGATCGCCCACGGTTAAGGAGGCCACGGATGGCCACGTGCAGTGAATCGGCGACTTTACGGGCGGCTCGGGCCGGCGTGGTGGGCCTTGCCAGCATCGGATTGTCGCTCGCGGCGTCCACATTCATCAGCCAGTCCTCGGCTCAGGCGGCAACCGGCTCCCTGAGTCCCCTGAGCCCCCTGAGCGCCCCCTCCTTCAACGACGCCCGATGGGGCAGCAGCGCCGCCGACAAGGCAGCCCTGGATCAGCGCGGCAGGAACAAGGCCGACGCCGACGCCGGCTCGCTCTACACGGTGGGCAACGCCATCGGCGCCCGGGCCGTCTGGAAGCAACGAGACTCGGCCAACCGGCAGATCACCGGCCAGGGTGTCACGGTCGCGCTGCTGGACTCCGGCGCGGCCGCCGTCAGCGGCCTGGACGGCGAGGGCAAGCTGAGCCTGGGCCCGGACCTCTCGATCGAGTCCAACGGCGTCCTCATCGATCAGGACACCTACGGGCACGGCACCCACCTGGCCGGCATCATCGCCGGTCGCGATGCCGCGGTGCTCACCGACAAGACGATCCCCGGCCTGGACCCCTCCGTGCAGCTCGGGATCGCTCCGGACGCCGGGCTGCTCTCGATGAAGCTGGCCACCACCGACGGCAGCACCGACGTCAGCCAGGTGATCGCCGCCCTGAACTGGATCACCGAGCACCAGACCAACTACGACGGCAGCCGGGTGCGGGTGGTCAATCTGTCGTTCGGAACTCACTCGGTGCAGCCTTACCAGCTCGACCCGCTGGCAGCCGCGGCTGAGAACGCCTGGCATCACGGCCTGGTGGTGGTCGTCTCCGGTGGAAACGAGGGCCCGGCCGCCGGCCGGCTGACCAACCCCGCCATCGACCCCTACGTCATCGCCGTCGGCGCCTCCGACAGCAAGAACACCGTCGCCGGCTGGAACGTGCCTTCGGTGGCCGCGTTCAGCAGCGGTGGTTCGGTCCAGCGGCATGTGGACCTGCTCGCGCCCGGCTCCTCGATCGTCTCGCTGCGGGCGCCCGGCTCGTTCATCGACACCACGCACCCCGAGGGCCAGGTCGCCGGTGACACCACCGGGCGGCTGTTCCGCGGTAGCGGCACCAGCCAGGCCGCGGCAGTCGTCTCAGGCGCAGCGGCGTTGCTGCTGCAGGCCTACCCCGACCTGACCCCGGACGAGGTCAAGGCCGCTCTGGTGACCACCGCCAGCCGGGTGCCGGCCAGCTCGGTCTACGCCGGCGCCGGCCAGCTCGACGTCGCCGCGGCACTGTCGGCGGTGCGCAGCGCCGACCGGTCCACGTCCCGCACGGGGCTGGAGAACGCGGCGGCACAGGACTTCCCGATCTCCACCGGTCAGGGCTCGCTGGACGAGGCCCGGGGCGGTGACAGCCTGGTCGACGCCGACGGGGTCCCGCTGACCGGCGAGATCGACGTGCAGGGCAACCCCTGGAACGCGCCCGCCTGGTGGGCCGCCTCCTCCGAGCTGTCCTCCTGGGTGGGTGGCGACTGGATGGGCGGGACCTGGACCGGCTCGGGTTGGGCATCTGCGACCGACAGCCTGGAGTCCGCGCGCTGGTCCTCGGCGCGCTGGTCTTCGGCGCGCTGGTCCTCGGCCCGCTGGTCCTCGGCGCGCTGGTCCTCGGCACGCTGGAGTGACGCCGACTGGTCCTCCGCGCGCTGGAGTGACGCCGACTGGTCCTCCGCGCGCTGGTCCTCGGCGCGCTGGTCCTCGGCGCGCTGGTCCTCCGCGCGCTGGTCCTCGGCGCGCTGGTCAGCTGCGACTTGGGGCTGAGCATGAGCCGCTCGCCCAGAGGCGCCGCCGCCCGGTGCACGCTGATCCTCAGCGGCATCCTGGCCCTGGTGGCTGTGGGACTGACCTGGAACGCAGATTCCGAGCCGATCCTGGTGCTGAACCTGCCCGCTCCGGTGCTGGCTCCCGCGTTGGCCGCGTTGTTCCTGCTCTCCGAGCAGTTCCTGATGAACGTCGAGTTCCGTCGGCAGGCCCATTCGCTGACCCTGGCCGGCGTCCCACTGGTGCTCGGCGTGCTTCTGGTGTCCCCGCAGACCTTCGTGATCGCGCGGCTGTCCGCGGCTCTGATCGCGTTCGTGCTGCAACGGATCAACTTTGACAAGATCCTGTACAACGGCGCCGCCTACGCGTGCGAGGCGGCCCTGGACGCCACCATCATCCATCTGTGGCTGCAGCACCGGCACGAGGTGGATCTGTGGACCGTCTTCGTCGTGATGGTCGTCGTCGCCGGTGTCGACCAGCTGATGAGCCTGCTGGTGTTGAGCCTGATCAGACTGCACAACGGCCCGCTCAGCGGTCGGGAGATCGCCGACGTGCTGGTATCGGCCGCTGCCCTCAGCGCGGTGGCCAGCGCCTTCGCGGTGATCGTGCTGTTGCTGTTGGACAACGGCGCGCTCGGCGGAGGGCTGGTGGTGCTGGTGATCGCCGTCGGGGCCGCGGCCTACCGTGGCCACGCCTCGACCCGCAGGCGGCACCAGGCGCTGACCCTGATCCACGAGTTCGTCTCTGACGGCGTAGGCGCGGAGTCTCTCGAGGTCCTCGCCGGCCAGCTGCTGTCGCGAATCCGGCAGCTGCTGCGAGCCGCCACCGTCGAGGTGATGATCGTCGACGGCCAGCTGACGAACCTCAGCGCCCCCCATCCCGACGCTGAGCCGACAGCGGCGCTGACCCTGACCATCGGCGAGGACGAGGTCCTGGTGGTCAGCCGGCGCACCATCGACTACTCCGACTGGATCTCGGTGCGCGCCCTCGTCCAGGAGGAGCCGACCCTGGCTGCCCGGACCACCAAGGACCGCGGCCTGCGACGCTGGCTGCTCGACCGCGGGGTGCGAGACGCCGTCGTGGTGGCGCTGCCGCTGTCCAGCGGATCCGCCGGGACCCTGACCGTGACGGACCGCCTCGGCGAGACCGCCACCTTCGTCGAGGACGACCTGACCCTGCTGCAGACCCTCACCGGCCATCTCGCGGTGGCCATCCGCAGCACCCGGCTGGTCGAGAAGCTGGGCTATGACGCCACCCATGACTCACTCACCGGGCTGTCCAACCGAGCCCACCTCAGCGAGCAGATCAACCAGGTGCTGGCCGGCGGCGCCGGCGACGCGGCTGTGCTGCTGCTGGACCTCGACCGGTTCAAGGAGGTCAACGACATCCTGGGCCACGACGTGGGGGACCGGCTGCTGAAGGTGGTCGCCGACCGGCTGCGCGGCTGCCTGCCGACCAGTGCCACGGTGGCACGGCTGGGTGGCGACGAGTTCGCGGTGCTGCTGCCGGGAGGCGAGGACGCCGCCGGGCTGGCCGAGCTGGTGGCCGACACGCTGGCCCAGCCGGTGCGGTTCGAGGAGGCGATGCTGACTCCGGAGAGCAGCATCGGAGTCGCCGTCACCAACGGCCTGTCGGCCCAGCCGGACCTGCTGCGCCAGGCCGACACCGCGATGTACGAGGCGAAGGCAAACGACCGCCGGGTCGCGGTGTACGGGCCCGAGATGGACCGTGGCCGGATCGAGCGGCTGGCCCTGGTCGCCGACCTGCGGATGGCGCTCAGCGACCACCCCGAGCAGATGCTGCTGCACTACCAGCCCAAGATCGACCTGCAGACCGGCATGGTGACCGGCGTGGAGGCCCTCGTGCGATGGGCGCACCCCACCCTGGGCGTGCTCGGTCCGGACCGTTTCATCCCGCTGGCCGAGTCCACCGGCCTGATCGAGGGGCTCACCCCGCTGGTGTTGGAAGCCGGACTGACCGCCTGCCGCACCTGGACGGCCGACGGCTACCCGATCAGCGTCGCGGTCAACCTCTCCGCACGCAACATCAGCGACCCGCAGCTGCCCGACCGGGTGGCCAAGGCCATCGCCCGGATCGGACTGCCCGCCGACCGGGTGATCCTGGAGATCACCGAGAGCAGCGTGATGGGCGACCCGGCGCAGACCTTGCCGGTTCTGCACCAGCTGCGCGATCTGGGCGTGACGCTGAGCCTGGACGACTTCGGCACCGGCTACTCCAGCCTGTCCTACCTGCAACGGCTGCCGGTGGGCGAGGTCAAGATCGACCGGTCCTTCGTCCAGGGCCTGTCCGGGGACAACCGGGCCAGCACCCGCGCGCTGATCAAGACGATCATCGGCCTGGGCGCGGACCTGAACCTGCGTATCGTGGCCGAGGGCGTGGAGGACCTGGCGACCCTGGACGAGCTGCGCGGATTGGGCTGCCAGGTCGCGCAGGGCTACTACATCAGCCGGCCGATGGCCGGTGCGGACCTGCGGAACTGGCTGGGCCGCACGACCGAGAGCGCTCCGCGGCTGCGACTGCTCAGCGTCGGCAGCTGAGGCGCCGCGGGGTGAGCTCGGGCTCGACGGGGCGCGAGGGGCCTGTAATACCCTCGCGCTTGTCCTAGCAGCAGCCACCGACCGGACCGCCACGGTGTTCGCCAGTGAAGCCTCAGCGCCCCAAGCTGTCTCAGGCGTGGACGGCGGCTCGGACCGGATCGGCTGCCGTCTTCACCGGGACCGGCCAACCGCCGCCGGGCCTGGAAGTCATCGATGTCAACCCGGTCCGGGTGCGCCGGCCCCTTGACCTGGTCCGGCTCACCGTCCTGCTGCTGGCCGGGCTGCTGCTGACCGGCCTGGGGCTGATCGCCAGTGACACCGGCCGTGGCGTCAACGACGATCTGGTCAGGCTGCTGGCCAACCTGCCTCCGGTGCTGACGCCGGCCCTGCGGACGCTGGCAGCCTTCGCCGCGTTGGCTCTGACGCTGGCCTTCATGGTGCGTGAGATCGTGCGCTCGCAGACCCGTCGGCTGATCGAGGCGCTGCTCACCGGGATGATCGCGATCGCGGTGGTCCGGGTGTTGGACCGGCTGATCGAGGCCTTCGCCTCCCAGGCGCTGCAGTCGGCGCTGATCCGGCCGGGCCTCGGTGACCCGGTCCGGCCGTTGGACACCTACCTGGCCGCGCTGCTGGCCTTCGTCGCGGTCGTCGGGGTGGCCCACGACCCGCGCTGGCGGTCCCTGCTGATCAGCGTCACCGCCCTGTACGTGGTGTCGGTCCTCACCTCCACCAGAGCGTCACTGCTGTCGCTGCTGCTCAGCATGGTGGTCGGAGCGACCGTCGGCATAGCGGTGCGCTACCTCGCCGGCAGCGTGAACAAGCGGCCAGACGCCCGCCAGGTCGCCGCCGCGCTGGCGGGCCGGGGCATTCTGCTGCGCCGCCTGGAGCGGATCCGGCCGGCCGGCCAGGAGCACCGCAGCTATCTCGGCGTCGACTCCGGGGGCCGGCAGTTGAAGGTGCACGTGCTGGACCGGGACCTGGTCGCCTCGGGAGCGGTCTACAACGCCTACCGGCTGCTCCGGATCCGCGCTGAGATCGCCTCGTCCCCGGCGCTGTCGTTGGAGCGGCTGGCTGAGCACCGGTCGCTGATGGCGATGGCGACGGCGGCTACCGGCGTCGCGACGCCCAGGCTGCTGGCCGGGGTGCGCTGCGGCGCGGACGCGATCGTCCTGGTCTACGAGCGCGTGGCCGGCAGCCCCCTGCGGGAACCGACCGACCAACAGCTCGACGAGCTGTGGGCCAGCGTGCTGAAGCTGCACCGGAGCCGGATCACCCATCCGGGGCTGCGCGCGGCCAACCTGCTGGTGGAGCCGGGCGGGTCGGTGTTGCTGCCCATCCCGCAGGACGGCACCGCCTTCGCCACCGACCTGCGGATCAACCTCGATCGCGCGGAGCTGCTGATCAGCACCGTCGCGCTGGTGGGCGTGCAGCGTGCGGTGCGCAGCGCCCGCGGGGTGCTCACCGACGACGAGCTGGCGGCCACCGTCGCGGTGCTGCAGCCGATCGCGCTGAGCCGGCAGACCCGCGAGGCGATCCGGGAGGACCCCGATCTCATGGAGGCGCTCCGGGAGGAGATCGAGGGCCAGACCCACCAGCTTCCGCCGGAGCCGGTCCGGGTGGAACGGGTCCGCCCGCGCACCATCATCTCGGTGGTGGCCGTCATCGTCGCCGGTTACCTGATCGTCGGCCAGCTCGGCTCGGTGGACCTGGTCACGGTGCTGGCCAGCGCCCGCTGGGAGTGGCTGCCGTTGGTGCTGGCCGCCTCCGCGGCCAGCTACCTGGCCGCGGCCCTGTCCCTGACCGGCTACGTGGGGGAGAAGCTCTCCTTCGCCCGGACCGTGCTGGCGCAGCTGGCTGCCTCGTTCGCCGGCTTCGTGACCCCGCCCGCGGTGGGCGGCCTGGCCGTCAACCTACGCTACCTGCGCAAAGCCGGGCTCCGGACGGCCGGGGCGGCGACCAGCGTCGGGATGGCCCAGGTGGTCAACGGCGCCTCGCACGTGGTGCTGCTGATCGCCTTCGCCGCTGCCACCGGGGTCTCGAGCCAGCACGAGGTGCCCATCCCGGGCTGGGCCTTCGGCATCCTGGGCGCCCTGGGCGTGCTGGTCTCGGTCACGTTGGCGGTGCCGGCCGCGCGGCGCTGGCTGCTGGCCCGGCTGCTGCCGCCGTTGCACGAGGCGTTGCCCAGGCTGCTGCACCTGCTGACCAGCCCGGCCAAGCTGACCCAGGGAGTGCTGGGGGCGCTGCTGCTCAACGGCAGCTACATCGCGGCGCTGTGGTTCTCGGTGCTGGCATTCGACGGCGAGGTTCCGCTGGCGCAGGTGGCGGTGGTGTACCTGGCCGGCGCCGCCATCGGGTCGGTCGCTCCCACGCCCGGCGGCCTGGGCGCGGTCGAGATCGCGCTGTCAACCGGGCTGGCGGCGGCCGGCATGCCCAGCGCCGCGGCCATCAGCGCCGTCCTGCTGTACCGGCTGGCCACCTTCTGGCTGCCGGTGCCGGCCGGCTGGCTGGCCATGCGCTGGCTGCTGCGCCGGGAGGCCCTCTAGCCGGCGCGCACGCCGTTCAGGCGAAGGCGCACGCCGTTCAGGCAAAGGCGCACGCCGTTCAGGCAAGGCGAAAGCCGCTACGCCATTCATGCCACGGGGGAGACACGAAGGTTTAGCGGCTTTCGTATGGTCACTCTACGTAACATTGGCTCGCTGTCAAGACCCGGCGCCGAACCCGCGTGAGAAGTGCTAGCGCAGGCTGGCGAACAGGTCCGTCAGCGGCGGGCGAGACGGCGCCCGTCCGGCCTCGATGAACCACTCAGCCCCGAAAACCCGGCGGTAGAGCGGGCGCGGCAGCCTCAGGAAGAACGCCAACGTCCGGGTGCCGGCGCCACCGCCGGCCTGGCTGGCGTGGGCGGCCATCGACCGGCGCTTGTGATCGGCGTAGGCGCGGACATCGATGCGGTGCGTGATCGAGGCCCGGTCGCTGTAGCTGTGCCGCAGCCGGTGCGGGGCGAAGTCTGCCGGCAGCAGCCTGGTCCAGCGCACCAGCGACAGCGCCCGGATCAGCGCGGTCCGGTCCACGGTGGCCTCCAGCACCAGCCGGGTGCCGGCCAGGTCGGCGGCTCGATGCCCGACCCGGTGCACCTGCACGTGGTCGGGGTGGCCGTAGCCGCCGTTGCGGTCATACACCGTCAGGGCGTCGGCCTGCTCGGCCCGCAGGATCGCGGCCAGCCGCTCGGCCGGCTCGTCCACCGGCAGTGAGGCGAAGCCGTGGTGCTCGTTGCGCATCCCCGAATCCGGGTAGTCCAGCCGGATCACCTTGGCGCAGCCGAGCGCGGCGGCCGAACGGTCCAGCTCGTCGGCGCGGCGGTCGCCGAGGCCGCTGCCCGGCAGGCCGGCGCTGAGCCCGGCCTCACCTCGGGTGGCGACCACCAGGACGACCCGGTGCCCCTCGGCCGCGGCCCGTGCCAGGACGCCCGCTGTCAGCAGCGCCTCGTCGTCGGGATGGGCGTGGAAGGACACCAGGCAGAAGCTCATGGGGAAGGCAGCGCGGGCAGCGACCCAGGGACCAGAGCGGGCGGCATCGGGCGGCTGGCCTGTTCACAAGCCCGCCGGTACACCTGCTCGCAGGTCTGCAGCACCTGGTCCCAGGTGTAGCCGGACTCGCTGCCGCCCCCGGCGCCGGGCGGCGTGGGGCCCGACAGCCTGGCCCGTTCAGCCGGCGAGCAGGCCAGCCTCGCCAGCGCGGTCGCCAGCTGGTCGTCGCTGCGCACCAGCAGTCCGTTGTGCCCGTGCTCGATGAAGTCCGACACCCCGGTTCCGGCGAAGGCCAGCACCGGCAGGCCCGCGCAGCGCGCCTCCAGGGCGGCGATGCCGAAGGACTCCAGGGTGGCCGGGGAGACGTAGAGGTCGGCGTCGGCGAACCGGTCGCGGATCGCCGGCTGATCCAGTTGGCCGGTCAGCTCGACCCAGCCGGTCATCCGGTGCCGCCGCAAGTAGGCGAGCATGGCGTCCCGCTGCGGGCCGGCGCCGATGATCTGGGCCTGGACGCTGATGCCGGCCGGCACCTGGGCACGGACCGCGCGCAGGACCTTGAGCAACTGCATCGGGCGCTTGCGGGCCGCCAGCCGCATCACGCTGACGATCACCACCCGTTCCGGGTCCCTGGGCCGAGGGGGCAGCCGCCAGCGTTCGGGAGACACGCCGTTGGCCAGCACCGAGATCTCCACACCCGGTCGTAGCACCTGCGACAGCGAGTCGGCCGCCGCGGTGCTCACCGCCGTCCAGGTGATCGGCCAGGCGCGCCAGTCCAGCGCGGCGTCGGCGCCCCGGAAGATCGGCGTGGCGTAGGACCACAGCGAGTGCAACGTCGCCACGGTCGCCATGCCGGACCTGCTGGCGGCGCCGGCGGCCAGGTAGGCCAGCGGCGAGAAGGTCGAGGCGTGCACGTGCACGAGGTCATACCCGCCGCGCCGCACCGCCTGCCGGCCACGCAGGCTGCTCAGGTAGCGAATCGAGCCGGGACGCCCGCTGGACTCGGCCGGCCTGAGCACCGTCAGCTCGCCCGGCTCTGCCGGGGCAGGCAGCGAGGCGTTCGCCGGCACCGAGGTGATCACCGTGACCTGGTGACCGGCCGCCAGTTGGGCAGTGGCCAGCCCCTGCACCTGACGTTCGATGCCCCCCAGCCGGGGGAGGTAGCAGTCGGTGACGTGCGCGATCCTCATCCGCCGGGGCCACCGGCCTGCCGGCTGTCCGAACCGGGTCGCCGACCGCCGGCAGGTCGCCGGGCGGCTGGGGGCGGGTCGGGACAAGAGGCTGATGACATCTTTCGGATCGTACCGAGGACGCCCTCGCCGTAGCGCCACGGCGCGCGAGAACTCCTGCCGGCCGGCTCCACGCGGCTCGCCGGGGCTCGCCAGGGCTCGCTGGGGCTCGCTGGGGCTCGGCGCGGCTTTCGGCTCGCCGCAGCCGACCGCCAAGCCTCATCCGGGGCTCGGTTACCCTTCGCAGGCCGGGAAGGGACGGGGGCGCCCTGAGTCGTCTGGCACAGGCGGAAACGGAGCTGTGGATGTCCGTGCACTGGCACGTCGTCGTCCTGAGCCTTGGTTCCGCGCTCGCCTTCGCCATCTCCACCAACCTCAAGCACTCCAGCGCGGCCCAGGCGCCCCAGGTCAGCCTGCTGCGGGTCGGCGCGGTGGCCCGGTTCGTGGCGGCCACCCTCAGCCACCGGTTGTGGCTGGCCGGGGTGCTGGCCGACGCCGTCGGCCTGAGCCTGCAGGTGCTGGCCCTGCACCGGGGCGCGCTGGCGGTGGTGCAGCCGCTGCTGATCAGCGGGCTGCTGTTCTCGCTGCTGCTGCGCCGCAGGCAGGGCCGCCCGGTCAGCGGCGCGGAGATCCGGTGGGCGCTGGTGCTGACCGGATGCCTGGTCGCCTTCCTGTCCCTGGTCGGGACTGATCCCGGCGCCGGCGGCGACGGCCCTGACCGGCTGCCGGCCGCGGTGGCCGCGGCGGCCGGGGTGGGGTTGGCGCTGGCCTGCCTGGTGCTGGCACAACGCCGTCGCCCGGCCGCCGGCGCCGCCGCGTTGATCGGGGTGGCCGTCGGCGTCGTCTACGCCGCGACCGCCGCCCTGCTCAAGAGCCTGAGCGAGCACGTGGCGCAGGGGCCGTGGGCGGCCGTGACCAGCTGGCAGCTCTACACCGTGGTGGTGGTCGGGGCGATCGGGCTGTTCCTGAGCCAGCTGGCCTTTCAGGCCGGCCCGCTGACAGCCAGCCTGCCGGCGATCGCCACCGTCGATCCGCTGCTGAGCATCGTGGTGGGGGTGCTGGTCTATGACGAGCACATCCACCGCGGTCCGTGGTCGGGCCTTGGCCTCATCACCCTGCTGGCGCTGCTGGGCGCCTCGGTCATCCAGCTCGGCAAGGTCGACACCGACCAGCCGGCGCGGCAGCGAGTGCCCGGCGGCTAGCGCACGCGGGTTCGGCTGACAGGTGACCGGGTCAGGCGTCCCGCTGACCGGGTGAGGCGTCCCGCTGACCCAGCCCCGCGGCCGGTAGGGCAAGATCGATGGGCGGCAGGGCAGGCGGGGGCACACCTGTGGCAATCCCCGGAGTGCGACTCGTACCCGGGCGAGCACTTCTTACTCGGCATAGCACAGGGAGCCTGAGTGACCGACGCGGCGATGGCTGAGCTGCTGCGCGCCGAACAGGCCGACCTCGACATCCGCTACGCCCGCCTGGACGAGCTGCGGATCGAGACGGCCCGCACGCTGGCCCAGCTGCGCAGTTCCGGCACGGCGGGCACCCCGGCCGCCCGGGTCGAACGTGACGCCTTCCTGGCGCTCAACGCCCAGAACCAGCAGCGGCTGGCAGCGGTCGAGCAGCGCTTGTGCATCGGCCGGCTGAAGATGGCCGACGGCGCCGACCGCTATGTGGGCCGGATCGGGCTGACCGACGTCGACGGCGTCCGGCTGCTGCTGGACTGGCGGGCGCCGGCCGCGCAACCGTTCTACCGGGCCACCCCCGCCGCGCCGGACGGCGTGGTCAGCCGGCGGCACCTGAGCACCACCGGGCGCAAGGTCACCGGCATCTCCGACGAGGTGCTCGACCTCGACCGGTTCACCGCCTCACACGCCAGCACCGCGACGCTGTCGGCCGACGGCGCGCTGATGCTGGCGCTCAACGCCAACCGGACCGGCCGGATGCGCGACATCGTGGCGACCATCCAGGCCGAGCAGGACGAGATCATCCGGGCCCCGCTGGCCGGCGTGCTGGTGGTGCAGGGCGGTCCGGGCACCGGCAAGACCGTGGTGGCACTGCACCGGGCGGCCTACCTGCTCTACGCCCATCGCGACCGGCTGGCCCGCAGCGGAGTGCTGGTGGTCGGGCCGAACGCCCGGTTCCTCAGCTACATCGAGCAGGTGCTGCCCAGCCTCGGCGAGACCGGCGTCGTGCTGGCCACCGCCGGCCAGCTGTTCCCCGGGATCGACGCCCAGGGCGTCGACAGCCCCGATGCGGCGCGCATCAAGGGCGACCTGCGGATGACCCGGCTACTGGCCGCGGCGGTGAAGGCGCGGCAACGGGTGCCGGCCGGCCCGCGGCGGCTCGAGGTCGAAGGCAGCGCCGTCACCCTGTACCCGCGCGACGTGGAGCAGGCCCGCAGCCGGGCGCAGCAGTCGCGCAAGCCGCACAACGTGGCCCGGGTCCGGTTCGTCGGCGACCTGCTGGAGCGCCTGGCCGGACGGCTGGCCAAGGAGCTCAAGACCGATCTGGACGCCGACACCAGGGCGGAGCTGGTCAACGCGCTGCGCGAGTCCGCCGACGTCCGGCGCGAGGTCAACCTGTGCTGGATGCCGCTGACCCCCGAGCGGCTGCTGCGCGACCTCTACGCCGACCCCGACGCCCTCGCCGAGCTCGCGCCGCGGTTCTCAGGCGCTGAACGCCGAGCGCTGTACCGGCCCCGGTCCGCGCCCTGGACTCCGGCCGACGTCGCGTTGCTCGACGAGGCCGCGGAGTTGCTGGGCGCCGACGAGGCCCATGCCGACGAGGCGGCCGGAGCGGCGGCGGCCGAACGCGCCCACGAGGTCGAGTACGCCGGCCGGGTGCTGGACATGATCGCCGAGATGGAGCCCGACGCGCCCCAGATGACGACCGCCGACGCCCTGGCCGAGCGCTACGAGGCGACGGCGGCCCGGCGGGTGCTGGTGGATGAGGCGGCCAGCGACCGCAGCTGGGCCTTCGGGCATGTGGTGGTCGACGAGGCGCAGGAGCTCTCGGCGATGCAGTGGCGGCTGCTGATGCGCCGGTGCCCGTCCCGGTCGATGACGGTGGTCGGCGACACCGCCCAGACCGGCTCACCGGCGGGCGCGAGGTCCTGGGGCCAGATGCTGGACCCCTATGTCGAGGGCCGGTGGCGACTGACCGAGCTCACCGTCAACTACCGCACCCCGGGCCGCATCATGGCTGTGGCCACCGCGGCGCTGGCCGAGTCCGGAGTCGCCGCGACGGCGATGACCTCGGCCCGCGAGGGCGACTGGCCGCCCACCGCCGAGCCCGTCCGCGGTGAGCTGGGGCAGGCGGTGGTCCGGGCTGTCGAGGCCGAGCGCGCCGCCCTGGGTGAGGGCCGGCTGGCCGTGATCACCGCCGCGCGAACGCAGCCGGAGCTGGCCGAGGCGCTCAGCGAGCAGCCGTGGGCCGATGAGCGGCTGGCGGTGCTGTCACCGGCTCAGTCCAAGGGTCTGGAGTTCGACGTGGTGGTGCTGGTCGAGCCGGCCGCGATCCTGTCCGGGTCCAGCCGGGGGCCCAGCGACCTGTACGTGGCGATGACCCGCTCCACCCAGCGGCTGCGGATCCTGCACAGCCGGCCGCTGCCGGCCGCGCTGGCTGAGCTGGCAGCTCCCGAGGCAGACCCGGGACGCTGACTCAGGGCTTCAGGCGGGCCACGGCGACCCGGCCTTGAGCGAGCCCGCGCCGCGGTGCCCCAGCTCGGGCCACCGCGGCGCGGTCATGTGCGTGGCGAGTCGGCTCAGACGCCCAGCCGCTGACCCACGTAGATCAGGTTCGGGTTCTTGACCTGGGGGTTCATCCGGGCCAGCGCCTGCCAGCCACCGGCGATGCGGTGGGCGACGGCGATCTTGTACATGGTGTCGCCGGAGCGGACCGTGTAGACGCGCGTCGAACGCGCCACCGGCTTGGCGACGGGCTTGACGGCAGGCTTGGCCGCAGGCCTGGCGGCCGGCTTGGCAGCCGGCTTGGTCCGGTTGAGGACCGGGGCGGTGTTGGCGCGCAGGTACCTGCCGCACGTCGGCCAGGCGCCGACTCCCTGGCCGATCAGGGTCCGCTCGGCGATGACGATCTGCTGTGCCTTGGTTGCCAGGTCGGCCCGCCGCGCGTACGCGCCGCCGCCGAAGGCCAGCCAGGTGCTGTAGCTGAACTGCAGGCCGCCGTAGTAGCCGTTGCCGGTGTTGATCGACCAGTTCCCGCTGGACTCACACTGCGCCACACCGTCCCAGTTGTGGGCCGGCGCTGCTTCGGCGCTGGGGCTGAGGGCGGTCAGCGAGATCATCGCGGCTGTGGTGAGCGAGCCGGCCAGTGCCAGGCGGGCACGTGGGGCGGTCGTGGTCACCGCTCGATGGCAGCCGACGTATTTCCTGGTTGCGGACATGGATCCTCCCGATCCACCGTCTGCGGGGTTAGCTGTCGGATTCGGACGATCGGTGTCCGGCCGGGTGATAAGCCCGGCTTTACCCCAAGACGCCCAGGGCGTCGCGTTGTGGGTTCCCCGCCCCTGTCTTGAAGGCTCATCCCGAGGCGACCGGCAGACAGGGTTGAACGGACCGGTTACGCCACACCTGCCATTGCCGAGGTGCCTGGCCACAGTAACCGACGAGCGGGCCAGCGTCGGCGGCGCTGAGCCAGCCCTGTGGACTAGTGCCAGTTTCGCCTTACTTCAACTGGCCGACGCCGTAAGAAATCACCAGCACCGACAGCACCAACGCCGACACCGACTCCAAGGCCATCAGCGTCTTGGCGCGCGGTGAGAGCGGCATCGTGTCGGTGGGGCTGAACGCCGAGGAGTTGGTCACCGAGATGTAGAGGTAGTCGACGAATCCGGGCGCCCAGCCAGACTTGCCCGAGGACCGCTTGGCGACTTCGGGCACGGCGTCGTGGTCCTCGTCCTGCGGAAACCGGAAGTCGGCGATCGGCAACCGAGGCCGCGCGACCTGGGTCCGGCTGACCGGGCCGCCCCGGTCGAGTTCCCAGTAGGCCAGCGCGAACACCAGGACATTGGTCAGCCACACCTGACCGGCCGCCAGCAGCAGGGTGGCTGCCTCGTGCTCGCCCTCGCCGCCGACCAGCTGGCGGATCAGCAGCACCAGGGCGACGCCGTTGCTGAACGCGATCAGCAGCATCAGCGCGATCGCCAGCCGGCGCAGCTCGCGGTTGCCGCGGGTCATCCGGCGCGGGTTGGCGGCGACCAGCGGGATGAACAGCAGCAGCTCCAGCGCCGGGACCGCGAATCTCGGCACGATCAGCAGCTTGTTGGGCAGCAGGCTGTAGAGCGCGATGGCGACCAGGACCGCCAGCGCGGCCGGCAAGCGGGGCTCGCCAGGGTGCACCTGGTGCTTGCGCTCGATGGCCACCGGTCATTGATAGGGCATCGGAGCCGCCACGCGCCGCAGGCAGGCCGGACGCATAGGGTGCAGAGATGTCCGCACTCACTCGCGCAGCCCTGCTCGGCCTGGCCACCGGCAGCCGCAGCACCTCCGGCCTGGCCGCCCTGACCCTCACCGGCAACTCCTCCGCGGGCCCGCTGGGCAGCCCCTGGGCCCGTCGGCTGGCCCGCGTCGCGGCCGCCGGTGAGCTGCTCGGTGACAAGCTGCCCCAGGCGCCGAGCCGGTTGCGGCCCGAGGGCCTGGTGCCACGGCTGGCCTTCGGGGCCCTGGCCGGAGCGGTCCTGACCCACCGTGAGGGCGGCAGCCGCGGCCGGACCGCGCTGGCCGCCTCGCTCGGCCTGGCCGGGGCCGGGGCCGGGAGCCTGCTCGGGGTGTCCTGGCGGCAGGCGGCCAGCCGGCGGTTCGGCAAGGACCTGCCCGGCGCGCTGATCGAGGACGCCTGCACCGCGGCCGTGGTGCGCTACGCCAGCCGGGCTCGCGGCTAGCGGTCAGTCACAGCTAGCGGTCAGTCGCAACCCTGGGTGCTGACTGTCGCGGTGGCGGTGCGTCCGGCCCGCAGGTCCGGCGCCACCTCGGCGTTGGTCAGGACGTAGCCGACCTGGGACTGGTCGACGCTGGCGGCGAAGACCACCCCATAGACCTGGCCGGTGGTGCTCAGCAGCGGGCCGCCGGAGTTGCCCGGCCGCACCTGGCCGCGGACCGTGTAGACCTCCCGGGTGACGGTGCGGTTCTGGTAGATGTTCGGGCCGGTGACTTTGGTCCGGGCCGCGACCCGGGCCGGCAACGCGGTGAACGGGCCGTTCTGCGGGTACCCGGCGACCACCGCCGCCGTGCCGCTGGGCGCCGCGCCGGCGATGCGCAACGGCTGCCGGTTCAGCCCCGGCACCAGCAGGACGGCGATGTCGCGGTTGGGGTCATAGACCACGACCCGGGCCGTCAGCGTGCCCCCGCCGGGAGCGGTGACCCGGGGGTTGGCAACCCCGGCCAGCACGTGGGCGTTGGTCATCACCCGGTCTTGGGCGAAGACGAAGCCGGTGCCCGCGATGGACCGGCGGCAGGACGGCGCCTCGCCGGTGATCTTGACGATCGAGGCCCCGGCCACCCGGATGGCAGCCGGCACCACGGCCGGGTCGGGCGGGGCCACCGAGGGCGCCAGCAGCGTCGCGAAGGGGCCGGTGACCGCGGGCAGATCGTGGCGTTGCACCTGGCGCAGCAGGCTGGCCAGCACCTGCTGACCCTCGCCCGGGATCACCCGGTCGACGGTCTGCAGCACGGTGCTGTTGCGGATCTGGCGGGTGAGCGAGGTCGCGGGGGTGTAGGCCAGGGCCAGGCCCAGCAGCCAGGCGAACACCAGCAGGGTGGCCACCGAGATGACCGCGCCGCCGGCGCCGTCCACCGGTCCGAGCGGGGTTCGGTGGATCACGGCGCGCAGCCGCATCCCGATGGCCTGGCCGAGGAAGTGGCCGATCATGGCGATCACGAACACCGCGAGCAGCGTGATCAACCGTTGACCGACCGCCTGATCGGCTGTCCCCGCGTCACTGGGCGCCTTGAGCACCGCCCGGGCGATGGCCGGGGCGGCCTGGACGCCGATCGCCGCGCCGGCGACGAAACCGGCGAACGAGGTGATCGAGCAGATCAGGCCACGGCGGTAGCCGGCCAGCGCCGACAGCAGCGCCAGCACGATCAGCGCCAGGTCCAGCAGGTCTGCATGCATCAGGAGATAGTGGCGTATCAGGCTGTGCGGGGCGAATGAGGACGGCTTCGCCGCGCCGCGTCACCTGCTGCGCATAGGGTCGGGGGATGGATTACACCAAGCTCGGCTCGACCGGCCTGGACGTCTCGCGGATCTGCCTGGGCTGCATGAGCTTCGGCGTCCCCGGCCGCGGCAATCACGAGTGGACCCTGGACTCCGAGCGCAGCCGGCCGCTGATCCGGCGGGCGATCGAGGCCGGCGTCAACTTCTTCGACACCGCCAACGTCTACTCCGACGGCACCAGCGAGGAGATCGTGGGCCGGGCGCTGGCCGAGTTCGGCGACCGGGACGAGATCGTGCTGGCCACCAAGGTGCACGGCCGCATGCGCCCGGGCCCGAACGGCGCGGGGCTCTCACGCAAGGCGATCCTGTCCGAGCTGGACGCCAGCCTGCGCCGGCTGGGTGTGGACTACATCGACCTGTACCAAATCCACCGGTGGGACGACAACACCCCGATCGCCGAGACCATGTCGGCGCTGCACGACGCGGTGCGCTCGGGCAAGGTGCGCTACCTGGGCGCCTCGTCGATGTACGCCTGGCAGTTCGCCAAGGCCCAGCACCTGGCCGATCGGAACGGCTGGACCCGGTTCGCCACCATGCAGAACCACTACAACCTGCTGTACCGCGAAGAGGAGCGCGAGATGCTGCCGCTGTGTGCCGATCAGGGCGTTGCGGTGATCCCGTGGAGCCCGCTGGCCCGGGGCCGGCTGACCCGCGACTGGGACGCCGACACCGCGCGCAGCCAGATCGACGAGTTCGGCAAGTCCCTGTACTTGGAGGAGGACCGGGTGATCGTCGAGCGGGTCGCCGAGCTGGCCGCCGAGCGCGGGGTGTCACGGGCGCAGATCGCGCTGGCCTGGCTGCTGCGCAATCCGGTGGTGGCCGCGCCGATCGTCGGGGCCACCCGGGTGGAGCACCTGGAGGACGCCTTCGCCGCGGTGGACGTCTCGCTCAGCGACGATGAGGTCGAGCGGCTGGAGAGCGGGTATCGGCCGCACTCGATCGCCGGCTTCCGCTGAGTGCTCGGGTTTGGAGCCCCACAGGTGCACAACGTTGTGATTCCGACACCGTCGGCCGCCAACCATGCGGCATGAGACGCTGGCGATACATGTATTCGCTAGCGGTTGGCAACAGCCTCGGCCAACGCTTTAGGATTTGTCCTTGCCAGCATTTTGCTGGTGGCCCTCGTCGTCTATAGCCGCCCACGAGAATCCTCCGGTCCGTCACACCGACCCAATGTCAACACCGAAGGTGAACATAGGCGCACGGTAGCTGTACGGAGACCGCATGTCGCGTGGCGAACGGCCGATATCGAGCACCCCGGCATCAGCGGTGCCGGCGGGCATTTCGATTGTTAGGCACGGTCAACCGTTTCGGGGACAATTGGGCCAGTTGGCAGATACCTTCGGTCCCTCGGGTGCCAAATCAGCAAAGGCGGAACTTGGTGGCGCTTCACATTAGCCGGCTTCACATCCGGAATTTCCGGAATTTCGCGAACTGCGAGATCGACCCCTTCCCGGCGCCCGCGGTGATCGTCGGCGAGAACGGTGTCGGCAAGAGCAACTTGCTCCACGCCCTTCGTCTCGTGCTTGACCCCGAGCTACCGGACTCCGCGCGGCGACTCCGCCCAGAGGACATTCACGACGGCGCAGTCGGGCCCTCAGGAACAGGGCTGTTAGGCGGAGCCGAGGTGCTCATCGAGGTTGAACTGAGCGGCTTCGACGAAGACGAAGAAGCGATCTCGATTCTCTCGGGAGCTCTGGTAGACGTTTCAACGCCCAAACGAGCACGCCTCACGTACCGCTTCGCACCTAGGACCAGGCTCGACGTACGCCCCGACACCGATGAGATCGAAGACCGGCCGGACATCGACACAACTCACAGCCCGGCGGACTACGACTTCGACCTCACCCAGGGCGCCGATATCGCGACGACAGACGCTGGTCGGGTACGTCGCTACATCAGCCTGCGGGTATTGCCTGCACTGCGCGATGCCGAGGGCGACCTGGGCCGCTGGAATCGCAGCCCTTTGCGCACACTTTTGGAAGAACTCAAGCTCGACCCGGTCAAGCTTGGCGCGGTCGCAACGGACATCGACGCCGTCGCAGACAAGCTGGCCAAAGAGCCGCAGGTCGATGGACTACAGAAACGCCTCGCCGTGCGCCTAAAGAACCTCGTCGGCCCGCAGCTCCCAGTCGATCCGACAGTCGGCATCGCCTCGACGGACCCGGACTCCTTGCTCCGAGGACTACGTCTGTTCGTGGACGCGGCTCGGACGCGCACGGTTGCCGATACGAGCCTCGGCGCAGCCAACGTGCTCTACCTAGGCATGCTCATGGAAGCGCTAGCCGTGCGGCGAGCCGCGAGCGCGTTTGTTACGACAATCCTCGGTGTCGAAGAGCCGGAGGCACATCTCCACGTGGCAATCCAGCGGCGCCTCTTCCGCCATCTCCTCGCTACCGAGCCAGCGATGCTTCTGACAACGCACAGCCCACACGTTGCCGCAGTTGCTCCACTAGAGTCATTGCTTCTACTCCGGAGGATCGGTTCGCAAACAATCGCTACCACAACGTTGAACGCCGATCTCGACGAGTTCGAGAGCGCGGACATCAGCCGGTATCTCGATGTGAGCCGGGCGGAGATACTGTTCGCCCGCTACGTCTTACTGGTCGAAGGCACCGCCGAAACATTCCTGCTGCCGGCGATCGCCGAGGCGGCTGGCTTCGACCTGGACGAGTACGGCGTAGTCATCGTCAACGTGGTCGGCACTGACTTCGCGCCGTACTGTCGACTTCTTGGTCCGGACGGGCTCGATCTTCCTTTTGCCGTGCTAACCGATGGAGACCCGCTGCGCGACTCGGTCAGCCTCGGTGAGCAGGGCCTCAAACGCGCTGCCGCCCTGCTTGTTGATGACCAGGCTCGAAACCAAATCAGAAATGGCGCCGCCAAACTGGTCGAGCTGGAAGAGGAGGAGAAATACGCCGATGCCGCCAAGCTCCGGGCCGAGCTTCAGGACGTCTGCGCGCTGGAGAACGTTTACGTGGGCGATCAGACCCTCGAGCTCGATCTTCTCCCCCTTCTCGGTGACGAGCTGATTGAGGCGTTCGCTGAACTCTCGCGCAAGAAGAAGTCCGCCAACATGGCGCGCGACGTCACGGCGATCCTCGGGACGGACGACCTGGCCGAGGTGTTATCTGCCGCAACCAAGAAGCGCGTCGAGGCTGCGGATGCCGAACCAACCGGCAGCGGCTCCAGTGACAGACCCCGGCGTAAACGTGTCCTAGACCGCATCGAGGGAGTCGGTAAGGGCCGGTTCGCACAGCGCTGGTCCAGTCACATTGCAAAGACCGACCTACGGGCCAACCTGTTCTACCTTCTTGAGGCCGCCGGTGTGTTGGACGCCGACACCGACGCCGACGGGATCAGCGAGGAGTTGTTCGCAGACGCGGGGTCAGCTCGCGCATGCCTTCGTGCACTTCAATGGGCCAGCCAGCAAGCACGGGAGATGCCGCTCCTGGGAGCCGAAGGCCCAGTGGATGCCGACTGAGAGTGTGGTTCATCGAGGCCTCCCCCTGCTGCTTGCTCAAGGCATCGAGGAACTCGACCGCCACCAGCGAGCTGCGCTCGTCGCAAAAGGGAACCTGGTCATCGTCGCCGGTCCGGGAAGCGGCAAGACTCGGACGGTCGTCACACGCGCTGGCTACCTGCTCTCAATGCGGATCAGTCCGCTGCGTGGACTCGCTGCGATCACGTACACCAATCAGGCGGCAGCTGAGCTCAAGGAAGGTCTCGCGCGGCTCGGAGTGGTCCAACCCGACCGACTCTTTGCGGGGACCTTGCACGCATTCTGCCTTGCACACGTGCTCCCTTACGCGCACCTGCTCGACATCGAACTGCCAGGACTCGACGCACTGATGAATGACCAGGAGGAGAAGGATCTTGTTCAGGAGTGCGCCGACGACGAAGGCGCCAACTACTGGGCGCTACGCGCGGTATTCACCTCCCTTCGCCGCCGTCTCGCCGCAGGCGACGACGTCAGCGACCAGTGCCAGGAGTATGTGCGGGCAGTACAACGCTATGAGGCCGTGTGCGAGCGTGAGCAGATCTGGGACTTCGAGGGCATCGTCCTGGCTGCGGTCCGCCTCCTTCGCGAGCATCCAGAGGTCGCCAACGTCGTAAAGGCTCGCTTTCCGACTGTCATGATCGACGAGTACCAGGATCTCGGTGCCGGGCTCCACAGGCTCGTTGAAACCCTGCTCGACGCCGGCGTCGAGATAACTGCCGTAGGTGACGTTGACCAGAGCATCTACGGATGGGCCGGAGGGGCTCCCGAATATCTGGACGCACTCTGCGCGCGGGGCGATTTCACGGTGCAACGACTGATCACGAACTACCGCTGCGGTTCGGCCGTGGTCGCAGCAGCCGAACTCGTCTTGGCAAAAGAGCGCGGCTGGCAACCCGACCCGCATCGACAGGACCCTGGAACTTTGGAGTTCCAGGTCGTCGATGGCGACATCGAGGAGCAAGCGCACGAAGCCGCCACGGCTGTCACGACGCTCCTAGCTGCTGGCGTGCCACCGCATGAGATCGCCGTGCTTCTTCGGTACCGACAACCGTTGGGGCCGCTCATCGAAGAGCACCTAACGAACAACGGCGTGGCAGTGCGGTTTGACACGGCACCATCGACTGAGTTGGGCCGATGGCTCGAAGGCGCGGCGCTATATGCGACGTGTCTAACTCCTGGATCGAATAGCGCCGCCCCACCTCCGTTCGGAGTGAGCGTCCTTCTAGACCGGCTCGACTCCTTCCGACGGGTAGCGGGTCGCCCACGCAGCCCGGACCCCTGGTTGGTACGGGTCACTGCCCTGCACCGCACCCTGTTGGGCCCCACACCAACACCGGCGACAAGTGTGAAGACTTGGGCCAGCCGCGTGGCAACCGATCTCGACCTGCGCGAACTTGCGGCCGCGATAGGTGACCCGCGCACATCTAAAGAGATCGACTCGCTGACCTCGGCGACGGACGAGCTTCTGTTAACCGACCTCGCCTCGGACACCGCAGGCACAGGGAAGGTGGTTCTTTCGACTTACCACAACGCGAAGGGCAGGACGTTCACGGCAGTGGTGTTACCGGGGCTGACCGAGGGCGCCGTACCTCCGTGGGGTGGTACGCCCTGGTCCCCCACGCGCCTTCGGGGAGACAAGCTTGAGGAAGAACGGAGGAATTTCTATGTAGCGCTGACCAGAAGCCGGGGCAGTGTTCTGCTGCAGCTGTCTCCATCTGGTCGAGACACTAGGAAGGCCACGATCCGCCGCGGGTACTCAAGCTTCGCACTCGAACTCGCGGCTTCGCTCGGCAACCCAATCGGACCCTCGGCTCCTGCGCCCTAGCGCCAATAACCGACGTCGGCCCTGCGGTTGGCTAAGCGAGCAGAACCATTCTGTTCCCTTTGCGCGACAAGGAATTGCGCCCTGTCAAGGCGAACCTCAGCTGCGTCATGCAGGTGGCCGAAAGACATGATGAGGGCCAGTCGAACATATTGCCGACTCAGAAGTGGTGGAAGTGCGACATGGTGTGCGACAGAATCGGCGGTATGCGTCGCTCGATGATCTACCGACCGAGGCCGAGGTGACTTTAGGGTGTGAAAGCTGTCCCAACAGGTGCGCAGACTTAGAGTCCCAACAGGTGCACAGACGTTGGAACCCCGATATCGCGTCGGCCCGTGTCCCATCTGCGGGCGTGCGGATATCCGTCGTCTCCCAGCGACGCTCGCGGCGTTCTTTCCAGCTTAGGATTAGGGCGCGGGCGGCGGCTTCCGGCAAGGCCAGCTGGCGCGTCGGAGTCGCGTGCACCCAGGTAGGCAGAAGGGTTTCAGGTGTCCAGACCGCTCGATGAGGGCCCGTTCTTCCATGGCACGATCGCGGCCCTGAACGTGGGTGAGTTCCTCACGGCGGGCCGCCCATCGAACTACCGTCCCGAGATCGTCATGAACCACATCTACTTCACCGCCCTTGTTGATGGAGCCGGCCTCGCTGCGGAGATCGCTGCAGAACTCGCGGAGGGTGAAGCGGTTCCGAAAGTGTATGCAGTAGAGCCAACGGGGGCGTTCGAGAACGACCCGAACGTGACCGACAAGAAGTTCCCCGGTAACCCCACCCGCTCGTACCGCAGTAGCGCCCCACTGCGGGTCGTAGGTGAGATCACCGAGTGGAGGCGACTAACCCCCGAACAGCTGGAGACATGGCGGGAGCGTCTATCGGTGCTTCTTTCAAGTGAGAGTGGCGAAATCATCAATTGAGGTCCGAGTGCAAACGGAGATTCGGACACCACGGTTCAACCTACCTGCGTGGTGCTCGCGCCCGAACCGCTGGCCACGCAAGGCATATTTTGGTAGGTCTGCCAGCCCAGTACTCTGCCGAGCATGGCCGTCACGATCTTGCATAACACTGCCTGCTCGACGTCGAAGCACGCGTTGGCCGAAGCCGACAACAGCGGGACCGCCATCGAGGTCGTGCAGTACCTCAAGACGCCGCTCGACCGCGCCGCGCTGCTGGCCCTGATCGGCAAACTAGAAGATCCGCCGGCGGACCTGGTTCGCAAGGATCCTTACTTCACTCAGCTCGACCTCGACGCCGATGACTTCGTCACGCCCGAGGCGGTGGCTGATCTGCTTGTCGAGCATCCGCGCCTGATGCAGCGCCCGGTGCTGATCAAGGGCGAGCGCGCCATCATCGGCCGCCCCAAGGACCGCGTTCGCACCTTCCTGGAGTCCTAGCAGGCAGGCCGACGTCCTCGCTGGGCCTCCCACCGGATTCCTGCCGCGGACAGTGCTCGGTAACCGTCGATACGCACGGCTAGTCGGGGGCCAGCATGAGCGCAGCTGGAGCGTTCTGCGTCAGCCGACCACTGAGCGGCGGCAACGATAACGACACAGCGGCTGCATGTTTGGATCGTCCTCACCAGGCCCGGGTGTGGCGTCAGACTGCGGAGGGAACAAGGGACGCTAGATGAGAATCGAGTACGGGCCACAGGATGACATCGCGAACGTGACCCTGGTATCGCACATCCCAGACGGTGCCATCACTGAGGATGTCCACGTCGAGCGGCCGGGCGCCGACATCTACCTTGGGTTCTCCGCAAGCGGTCACCTGCTTGAGATCGAGATCCTCGGAGCCCGCGCGGTCCTCGCGCCCGAAACGCTGGCTACGGCCGAGCCGATGGACGAGAAGCCGATCAGAGGCGAATAAGCGCACGTCGCGACAGCGCCCGTGATGAGGGCATCACCCAGACGATGTCCACCTTGGCGCGGGAGGCAGGCACGTCAAGGGGTTGGAAAGCTCGCGCGGGTGGGACGCCGCGCCTGCATGGACTCGCGGAGGCTCTCAGCGTTCACCGTGTCGCCAGCCGCGATGTCCGCCTCGGCCTGACGGATGTCCCCGACCAACGTCGG
This sequence comes from Jatrophihabitans sp., assembly GCA_036399055.1. Lineage (NCBI taxonomy): Bacteria > Bacillati > Actinomycetota > Actinomycetes > Jatrophihabitantales > Jatrophihabitantaceae > Jatrophihabitans > Jatrophihabitans sp. The sequence continues at coordinate 41,568 of DASWNX010000036.1, read as the reverse complement.
GTCGGACAAGATCGCGATGGTCTCCCGCATGGCTTGGAGTTCGGCGTGTGAGATTAGGACGGCTGCCGGCTCGCCGTTGCGGGTGATGTCGATGTGCTCCTGGGTCTGCTCGACCATGGCCACCAACTCCGAGAGCCGGGCCTTGGCGTCCGTCACGGTCAGCGTTCGGGTCATAGTGAGTGTTATATCGGGCAGCTCAGCGGCAGGGACGCATCACGCCCGGCGCAGGGTCTCCGGCGCGCGGAACGCGACCACGGCGGCGGCCACCAGCACCGCTGTGGACAGGGCGAAGGCCGACGAGAAACCGGCGCTGTCGGCCAGCGCCCCGGCCAGCACCGGCCCGGTCAGGCTGCCCAGGTCGCCGATCATCTGATAGGCCGCCACCGGCGTGCCGCCGCGGCCGCCGGCCACGTCGCCGAGCATCGCCCCGGGCGCCACGCTGAGCAGGCCGCTGCCCAGGCCGAACACCGCCATCGCCACCAGGAACAGCGGCAGCGTCTGGGGCAGCACCAGCAACGACGTGCCCACCGCGCTGATCAGGCAGCCGCTCAGCAGCAGCGGACGCCGGCCCCGTCGGTCGGCCAGCCGGCCGCCCAGGGTGAGGGTGATGATGTTGCCCACCGTGAACACCGTCAGTCCGATCCCGGTCCAGATGGGGGACCGGTGCAGCACCTCGACCACCAGCAGCGGCACCAGCGCCGCTCGCACGCCGATCGCGGCCCAGTTGTCGGCCATGTTCACCCCGGCCGCAGCCCGGAAGGCGGGTAGCCCGAAGGCCTCCCGCAGGGTGAGCGGCGGCTCGTCGGACTGGGTGGCCGGTTGCTCGTGCTTGCTGAGCCGACGCGGCAGCAGCGCCAGGCCCACTCCGCCGGCCGCGGCCAGGGTGACGGCGTACAGGAAGAACGGGGCTCGCAGCGACCAGCCGGTCACCAGCCCGCCCAGTCCCGGGCCGGCGATGCCGCCGAGCAGGAAGCCGCCCATGTAGGCGCCCATCGCCCGGCCGCGCTGGCCGGAGGGGGTGACGCTGAGCAGCAGCGAACTCGCCGACACCGAGAACATCGCCGAGCCGAGCCCGCCGACGCCCCGCAAGGTCAGCAGTTGGCCGTAGTTGGCAGACAGCCCTGCCAGCGCGCTGCTGAGGGCCACGATGGTGATGCCCGCGCCCAGGACCAAGCGCTCGCCGAAATGGTTGACCAACCGGCCGCAGCCCAGCGCCGAGATCAGCCGCATCAGGGCGAAAGCGCTGATCACCGCCCCTGCCGCGGTGCGCGACACTCCGAAGCTGCGGGCGAAGACCGGGATCGCCGGAGCGACGATGCCGAAGCCCGCGGCCACGAAGAACGCCACCGTCGACAGCACCCCGACCTCGACCGGCAGGCCGCGCAACGGGCCCCGCCGCATCACCGAACGGGCCGGCTCATCGGCGGCCAGCGACTCGGCCGGCTCCTGCGACTCGGCCGGCTCCTGCGACTCGGCCTGGGCCAGCGGCTCGCCCGGTTCGTCCGGGCCAGTGGCGCCCGACGCTACGGGCGGTGGCTGCGCGAACGACATTGGCTCAGCATGCCCGACGGTGAGTGACGCGACACCAGCCAGGCATGCTCGAAGGGACCTGGCTCACCAGCGGTGGTGGACCTGCGGCCGGATCACCCGGTCATACAGCGATCCGATGGCGGCGATCGTCTCGCCCGGCAACTCGGGCAGCGCGGCCACCTCGGCGTTGGCCCGGGCCTGGTCAGGCGTGCGGGCGCCGGGGATCACCGTCGTGACACCGGGCTGGTCGATCACCCAGCGCAGGGCCGCGGCGGCCGGTGAGACTCCGGCGCCGACCAGGCCGGCGAACTCGATCGCCGCGTCCACGCCGGAGTCGAAGTCCACCCCGGCGAAGGTCTCGCCCACGTCGAAGGCGGCGCCGGTCCGGTTGAAGTTGCGGTGGTCGTCTTCGGCGAACACGGTGTCGTGGCGGTACTTGCCCGACAGCAGGCCAGAGGCCAGCGGCACCCGCGCGATGATGCCCACCCCGGCCGCGGCGGCCGCCGGCAGCACCTCGTCCAGCGGCTTCTGCCGGAAGGCGTTGAGGATGATCTGCACGCTCACCACGCCGGGCCGGGCGATCGCGGTCAGCGCCTGGCCGCAGGTCTCGACGCTGACCCCGTAGCCGAGAATCCGCTGCTCGCCGACCAGGGTGTCCAGGGCGTCGAAGACCGCGTCACTGGCGTAGACCTCGGTCGGCGGGCAGTGCAGTTGCACCAGGTCCAGCACATCCACGCCCAGGTTCGCCCGCGACCGGTCGGTCCAGGCGCGGAAGTTCTCCAGCGTGTACGCCTGGGGCGCCTGCTCGACCCGGCGGCCCATCTTGGTGGCGACCGTCAGCTCAAGACCGGGGTGGGCTCTGCGGAAGGCGCTGATCGCCTGCTCGCTGCGGCCGTCGCCGTAGACGTCGGCGGTGTCGAAGAACGTGACACCCGCCTCGACCGCGGCGTGGAGGACGTTCATCGCCTCGGTGTCGTCGACGCTGCCCCAGTCGGCGCCCAACTGCCAGGTGCCCAGACCGATCACCGACACCGCACGGCCGAGCTTGGGAAGTTCGCGAGTCTGCATGCCTTCCACACTTACTCCCGGGCAGGCGCCCCGGTCGAGGCGGGGGACGGCACCCCGGGGCCGGCCGCAGGGGAGGGCCCGTGCGCGTGCCGGGCGCCGAGGACAGGCGCAGGCCGCTGCCGGCGTCGTAAGGTGTGCCGATGATCGACTTGGCCGAAGCCCGTCGGGTGTTGCTGGCGGCCTGCCCGCTGCTGGAACCGGTCGGACTCGACTCCGACGATGCCGACGGCTGCGTGCTGGCCGCCGATGTGATCGCGCCCGGCAACGTGCCGCCGTTCGACAACAGCAGCGTCGACGGCTACGCGGTGCGCGCGGCCGACGTCGCGGGCGCCGCCCAGAGCAGCCCCGTGCGGCTGGACGTGCTCGGGTCGGTGATGGCGGGGTCGGTGGCCGACCGGCCGGTCGGGCCGGGCCAAACCTGGAAGGTGATGACCGGCGCTCCGGTGCCCGAGGGCGCCGACGCGGTGGTGATGGTGGAGAGGACTTCGGCCACCCGGACCGTGCAGTTGGGGACGGCCGGGGACGTGGTCGAGGTGCTGAGCGAGGTGGCCGCGGGGGCGGGCACCCGCCGGGCCGGCAGCGACGTGCGGGCCGGTGAGCTGGTGCTGGGCGCCGGGACCGTGCTGCGACCGGCGCACCTGGGGGTGCTGGCCAGCGTCGGCGCCTGGCAGGTCTCGGGCTACCGGCGGCTGCAGGTGGGCGTCCTGGTGACCGGCGACGAGCTGGTGACCGGCGGCGCCGAGCTGCGTCCCGGCCAGATCTATGAGTCCAACCGGGCGATGCTGCTGGCGCTGCTGAGGCGGGCCAACTGCGAGCCGGTGGATCTGGGAGTGGCCGGCGACGACGTCACCGATCTGCAGTCCCGGCTCAGCTCCGCCCTGGAGCGCTGCGACGCGGTGCTGACCTCCGGCGGCGTGTCGATGGGTGACTCCGACCCGGTGCGCGCCGTGCTCGACCGGTTCGGCGGGCTGAACTGGCTCCAGGTGGCGATCCGGCCGGCCAAGCCCTTCGCGTTCGGAGTGCTGCCCGGCCCCCGGCACCCGGTGCCGGTGCTGGGACTGCCCGGCAACCCGGTGTCGGCGCTGGTCAGCTACGAGCTGCTGGCCCGGCCGGCGCTGCGCCAGATGATGGGCCATGCCGACCCGTACGGCCGCGTCGTGCTGGGGGTGGCCGACGCGCCGCTGCCACGCCCGCACGGGGACGGCCGGACCGCCTACCTGCGGGTCAGCTGCCGGTTCGGCCCCGACGGTCGGCTGCACGCGCGGCCGGTCAGCGGCCAGGACTCCCACCAGCTCTCGGCCTCGGCGTCCGCCGACGGCCTGGCGCAGGTCGAGGACGGTCGCAGGGTCGAGGCCGGCGACGAGGTGCCGGTGCACCTGCTCAGCTAAAGGCCTGATGCGTCGCCGAGCCAGTGCGCGAATCCCGGGTCACCATGAACGCAGTTGCTGCTAAAGAAGGCTGTGTGAGCCGCAACTGCGGTTAGAGTGATCGCATGGCCGTCTTTCGGATCAGGGAAGCCGCCGAGCTGCTCGGCGTCAGCGACGACACGCTGCGGCGCTGGGCTGAGGCCGGACGGGTGCCCACCGTCACCGAAGGCGGGCGGCTGGCGATCGAGGGCGCTGAGCTGGCCCGGTTCGCCACCGAGCTGGCCGCGACCGCAGAGCGGCCGGCAATCCGCGCGATGGCCAGTGAGTCCGCGCGCAACCGGTTGGTCGGCCTGGTCACCCGGGTGGTGCGCGACACGGTGATGGCGCAGGTCGAGATGCAGGCCGGGCCGTTTCGGATCGTCTCGCTGATGAGCCGCGAGGCCGCTGACGAGCTGGGCCTGCAGCCGGGCAGCCTCGCGGTCGCCTCGGTCAAGGCGACCAACGTCGTCATCGAGGTGCCCACCGATGCTTGAGCGGCCGGTTCGCGATCAGCCGGTTCGCGATCAGTCGGGTGCTGAGCCGCCGGTTCGTGAGCAGTCGGTTCGTAAGCAGTCGGTTCGCGAGCAGTCGGTACCTGAACGGGGGAGCCGGGCCCGAGGCTGGCTCACGGCGACGGCCGCCGCGCTGGCGCTGACCGCCGGCTGCGCGACGACGCCGGCCGCGGCCCCCGGAGCGGCCGACGGCAGCGCGCTCGGCGGCACGGTGACGGTGTTCGCGGCCGCCTCGCTCACCGAGGTGTTCGGCACGCTGGCCCGGCAGTTCCAGGCCAAGCACCCCGGGACGCGGGTCAGGCTCAACATCGGCGCCAGCTCCGCCCTGGCGTTGCAGATCACCCAAGGCGCCCCGGCGGACGTCTTCGCCTCAGCGGCCACCGTCAACATGGATCAGCTGGCGCGGGCCGGCGCGGTGAGCGGCGTGCGCGACTTCGCCGGCAACGCCCTGCAGCTCGCGGTCCCCGCGGGCAACCCGGCCCGAGTCCAGGGGCTGGCCGACCTGGCCCGGCCCGGAGTCAAGGTCGCGCTGTGCCAGGCCCAGGTCCCGTGCGGCGCCGCCGCGGTCGCGGTGCTCGGCAAGGCCGGCCTGCGGGTCACGCCGGTCACCCTGGAGGCGGACGTGCGGGCGACCCTGACCAAGGTGCGCACCGGCGAGGTCGACGCCGGCCTGGTGTACGTGACCGACGTCCGGTCGGCCGGCGCGACGGTGCGCGGCATCGCGATCCCGCCCGCCCTCAACACCAGCGTCAGGTATCCGATCGGCGTCCTGCGCGAGGCCCGCAATCGAGCCGGCGCCGAGGCATTCACCGCCTACGTCCTGTCCGCCGAGGGTCGCCGCGTGCTGTCCGCCGCCGGCTTCACCACGCCGTGAGTCCGGCCGGACGGCCCGCCGTGGACCCGGCCGGACGGCCCGCTGTGGACGCCTCGCCGAGCCAACGGCTGCCGTCGCGCCGGGTGAGCTCCGGACGCGGGGCGCCCGCGGTGCTGGCCGTGCCCGCCGCCATCGGGTTCTGCTTCCTGCTCATCCCGCTGCTGGCGTTGCTGGTGCGGGCGCCGTGGCGCGGGCTGCCCGGCCTGCTGTCGGACCCGACGGCGCTGACCGCGCTGCGGCTGTCTCTGCTGTGCGCCACCGCGGCGACCGCGGTCTCTGTGGTGCTGGGCGTGCCGCTTGCCTGGGTGCTGGCCCGGGCGCGGTTTCCGGGGCTGTCGGCGCTGCGCGCGCTGGTCACGGTGCCGCTGGTCCTTCCACCGGTGGTCGGCGGCCTGGCGCTGCTGCTGGCCTTCGGGCGCAACGGCCTCATCGGCCGGCACTTGGACGCCTGGTTCGGACTCACCCTGCCGTTCAGCACCGCCGGGGTCGTGATGGCCGAGACCTTCGTGGCGATGCCGTTCCTGGTGGTCACCGTCGAGGGCGCGCTGCGCTCGGCCGACCGCGAGCTCGAAGAGGCCGCCGCCACTCTGGGCGCCAGCCGGCTGACGGTGTTCACCCGGATCACGCTGCCGCTGGTGACGCCGTCGCTGCTGGCAGGCGCGGTGCTGTGCTGGGCGCGGGCGCTGGGGGAGTTCGGGGCCACCATCACCTTCGCGGGCAACTCTCCCGGCGCCACCCAGACCATGCCGCTGGCCGTGTACAACGCCCTGCAGACCGACCCGGAGCCGGCGATCGCGCTGAGCCTGGTGCTGCTGCTGGCCGCCGCGACGGTGCTGGCGCTGCTGCGCGACCGCTGGCTGCGCCCGGTCGGCCCGCCGTGACCGGGCTGAAAGCAGCCGGGCTGGAAGTGGCCGGACTGAGGGTGGCGGGCGAGATCGAGCGCGGCGGGTTTCGGCTGGCGCTGGAGTTCACGGTCGCGCCCGGTGAGGTGCTCGGCGTGCTGGGCCCGAACGGGGCCGGCAAGACCACCCTGCTGCGGACGCTGGCGGGGCTGGGCGCGCTGTCGCGGGGACGGATCGAGCTGGCCGGCGCCGTGCTGGACGACGTGGACCGGCAGCTGTTCACGCCGCCCGAGCGCCGGCCGGTCGGGCTGGTGTTCCAGAACTACCGGCTGTTTCCGCACCTGAGCGTCCTGGACAACGTGGCCTTCGCCGCCCGGGCGCGTGGCGCGGCCCGGCGACCGGCCCGGCAGCGGGCCGAGGACTGGCTGCGCCGGCTGGGGCTGTCGGAGTTCGCCGGCCGCAAGCCGGCCGAGCTGTCCGGCGGGCAGGCGCAGCGGGTCGCGCTGGCCAGGGCGCTGGCCGCCGACCCCGGGTTGCTGCTGCTGGACGAGCCGCTGGCCGCCCTGGACGCCCGCACCCGGCTCGAGGTGCGCGCCGAGCTGCGCCGGCACCTGAGCTCCTTCGGCGGTCCGAGCCTGGTGGTCACCCACGATCCGCTGGAGGCGATGGTGCTCACCGACCGGTTGCTGGTGATCGAGGGCGGCCGGGTGGTGCAGCAGGGCACCCCGGCCGAGGTGGCGCGCCGCCCGGCCAGCCAGTACGTGGCCAGGCTGGTCGGGCTCAACCTCTACCGGGGGACGCTCGGCGCGGACGCGGCGGTGACCCTGGACAGCGACGCCGGCGGCGGCGTGCTGCATGCCCACGGCGGCGGTGAAGCCGGGGGGCAGTCGGGCGCGCCGACGCCTCCCGGCCCGGTGCTGGTGGCCCTGCGGCCCAGCGCGATCTCGCTGCACACCGAGCGGCCACGGCACGCCAGCCCGCGCAACGTCTGGCCGGGAACCGTCACCGGCGTCGAGCTGCTCACCGACCGGGTGCGCGTCCAGGTCAGCGGCAGCCCGCCGGCGCTGGTCGACGTCACCCCGGACGCGGTGGCCGAACTCGACCTGGCCGCCGGCTCGCCGGTGTGGCTCAGCGCCAAGGCCACCGAGGTCGACTGCTATCCCGACCCGCGCTGAGGATGGAGGAGTCTGCGATGCCTGACTTGGACCCGGTGGTGATGCGCCGGTTGGTCGAGACCGCCCGGGTCGCCCGGCTGGCCACCGTGGACGCCGAGGGCCGTCCGCACCTGGTGCCGGTCTGCTTCGTCCTCGACAGCGCTGACAGTGAACGCGGCGAGGGTGGGCACGGCGACCGGGTGCACATCGCGATCGACCACAAGCCCAAGCGCGGCGCCGAGCTGCGCCGGACGGCCAACCTGCGCGCCACCGGGCAGGCGTGCCTGCTGGTCGACCACTACGACGAGGACTGGTCCCGGCTGTGGTGGGTTCGCCTCGACGGCCACGGCGGGCAACTGCACGACGCCGACGAAACGAACCGGGCCATTGACGCGCTGGCAGCCAAGTACCCGCAGTACCGCGAGCAGCGTCCGGACGGGCCGGTGCTCACGATCGACGTCGACGCCTACCGCGGCTGGGCCGCGACCGAGCCGGCCCCGTAGGCCTACGGCGACTTTCCTGCCGATCGTTGGCCCCTGAGCAGGCCCGGATCGGCGTGTCGTCGCTGCTACGGAGCCAACGATCAAAGGGTCACACGCCGCCCCGGCGACTACTCGCTGTGCGAGCCGGCGCGTCCGGGCTCGGTGTCGCCGACCCAGACCGCCTTGGCGTTGCAGAACTCCCGGATCCCCTGCACCGACAGCTCCCGGCCGTAGCCGGAGTTCTTGATCCCGCCGAAGGGCAGCTCGTTGAACGAGGTGGTCATGCCGTTGATGAACACCGCCCCGGCCTCCAGGTCGCGGGCGAAGGCCTCCTGCTCGTCCGGGTCGGTGGTCCAGGCGTTGGAGCCCAGCCCGAAGGTGGTGCTGTTGGCCAGCGCGATGGCCTCGTCGTAGGACTGCACCCGGTACAGCCCGGCCACCGGCCCGAAGACCTCCTCGGCGTACATCTCCATCTCGGGGCTGAGCTCGGCGACCACGGTCGGCGGGTACCACCAGCCGGGCCGGTCGATCGGCTCGCCGCCGCACAGCACCTTGGCGCCCTTGTCGATGGCGTCGCGAACCTGGCCGGTGACGTCGTCGCGGCCCTGCTCGGTGGCCAGCGGGCCGATGTCGGTGTCGCTGTCCATCGGGTCGCCGATCGTCAGGGCGCTCATGTTCTCGACGAAGGCGGCGGCGAAGGCGTCGTAGACGTCGGCGTGCACGATGAAGCGCTTGGCCGCGATGCAGGACTGGCCGTTGTTCTGGCAGCGCGCGGTGGTCGCCACCTTGGCCGCCTTCTCTATGTCAGCCGAGGGCATCACCACGAATGGGTCGCTGCCGCCGAGCTCCAGGACGGTCTTCTTCAGGTTGCGCCCGGCCGCCTCGGCCACCGACCGCCCTGCCGCCTCGCTGCCGGTCAGCGTCGCCGCGGCCACCCGGTCATCGGCGAGGACGGCCTCGACCTGGCTGGCGCTGATCAGCAACGTCTGGAACGAGCCGTCGGGAAAGCCGGCCCGGCTGAACAGGTCCTGCATGAACAGCGCGGTCTGCGGCACGTTCGAGGCGTGCTTGAGCAGGCCGACGTTGCCGGCCATCAGCGCCGGGGCGGCGAAGCGCATCGCCTGCCACAGCGGAAAGTTCCACGGCATGATCGCCAGCACCGGGCCGAGCGGCTGGTAGCGGACGTAGGCCTGGGTGGCGTTGACCTTGCCCGGCTCGACCTGCTCGCTGCTCAGGAACGACTCGGCGTTCTCGGCGTAGAACCGGCAGGCCTTGGCGCACTTGGCCACCTCTGCCTTGGCCGAGGCGAGCGTCTTGCCCATCTCGGTCGTCATCATGGTCGCGATCTGGTCCTGCTCGGCGTCGAGGATGTCAGCGGCGGCGAGCATCCAGCCGGCCCGGTCGGCGAAGCTCGTCCGGCGCAGGGTCTGAAAGCCCTGGGCGGCCGCTTCGAGCCGGGTGTCGATCTCGGCGTCGGTCAACGCCTCGAAGGTGGTGATCACCTCGCCGGTGGCGGGGTTGGTCGTCGCGATGGGCATCTGCGAACTCCTGCGTCGAGGTCGGTGGGACGTGCGGGTCAGATGACGGCGCCGACCCGCCTGCTCAGGCTAGCCCCGGGCCTGGACGATCCAGTCGCCGGTGACCTGCACCAGCCACGGCGCGACCTGGACGCTCAGCACGCCGCGCGCCACGCTCAGGTCGTCCTCGGTGGCCAGCCGCTGGATGTCCAGGTCAGGCGCGGCCCTGATCACCGTCATCCCTGAGCCGATCTTGTCGGCGAGCGGACCGGCCGCCACCAGCAGGCCCTGCTCGTCCAGCCGCTGCAAGAACGCCAGGTGCTCGATCAGGTCCGGGTGCTCGGACAGGGATTGCCCGGGCGCCACGGCCGGGCCGGGCTGGTGCAGCAGGACGTACCAGTCGGTGGCTGCCGGCGGTGGGACCGGCGGATCAAGCTGCTGCTGAAAGGCCCCGAGCACCAGTGGCCAGCCCAGCTCGTACTCAGCGCGCGCGCCCTGCGGGTCGGCGAGCCGCTGCCAGCCGAGGTGCTCCAGGCTCACCACCGTCGAGCCGTCGCGGTCGGTGAACCGCACCGACAGCTCGGTGGCGCGGCTGGCGTCGTGGCCGGGATGCCAGCTCAGCCGCAGGCTGCGCGGCGGGTCGAGCTCGATGACCTCGGCCCACACCGTGCGCTGGTTGCCCGACCGCTCGACCAGCTGGTCGCCCTCGAACGCGACCGTGGCGTCCGCGCCGAAGACACTGTGGCTGGCCAGCGGCCACCACGATCCGATGTGGGCGGTGAACAGGGCGAAGGCGGTGGCCGGCGGCGCGGCGACTACCACCTCGCGACGGATGGGCGCGGGTTCGGTCATGTCCTCAAGCCTCCTGGGCCGGACGGGTGGCGTGCTGGACGGGTGGCGTGCTGTTCGGGTGGCGTGCTGTCGGCGGGTGGCGTGCTGGCGGCGGCGACGTAGCTGGCGAAGGCGGCCAGGGCGGTGTCCCACACGCCGACCAGCCATTGCTGGACGTCGGTCAGGCCCTCGGGTGCCAGGGCGTAGAGGTTGCGGGTGCCTTCGCTGCGGTGGCGCACCAAGCCGGCGCCTTCGAGCACCCGCAGGTGCTTGCTGACGGCCGGACGCCCGATCGGCAGCTCCGCGGCCAGCTCGCCGACCGGGCGGGGGCCGGCGTGCAGCAGCTCCAGCAGCCGGCGGCGCATCGGGTCACCGAGCGCGTCGAGGGCGGCCTCAGCCGCTGAATGGTTACTCATGAGCAACGGTTACTCTAGAGTGACCAATTCTGGCACGCAAGTGATGAGGGGTCAGCGGTGAGGCGTTGCCCCCTGATGCCTGCCTGGCGGGTCGGTGCGTGCTTCAGGAGTGGTCGCGACGGACGGTCAGCGCCGTGGCCAACCCGAGGAACACCGCGATATAGCAGCAGAGCACCACGACGGCGGTGAGCGAGCCCGACACCGCGACCACCCCGGGCATGCCGCCGTCGGACTGGGTCTCCGAGCCCAGGGACGTGGCCAGCGAGCCGCCGCTGGGCCCGATCAGCAGCCGCTGCACCACCTTCAGCGCCGGCACCGTGCTCGCGATGCCCGACACCAGGTTCTCCAGGGCCAGCAACCACACGAGCCCGACCGCGATCGCGGCGGCGGTGTTGCGCAGCAGCACGGCCAGGAACGCGCCGAGGCTCGCCGCCGCGGCGCTGACCAGCCAGGCGCTGCCGATCCCCTCCAGCAGCGTCACCGGGCCAGGCCAGCGGCTGGCTCGACCCGCGAGCGCCGCGATCACCGCGCTGGTCGCGGCGGTCGCGAGCACCACCGCGACCGTCACCCCCAGCAGCGCCAGCCCCAACGCCGCGGCCTTGCCGAGCATCATCGCCACCCGGCCGGGCCGCTGCGTGAGCAGCGTCCCCAGGGTGCCCCACCGGTAGTCACCGCCGATCAGCACCGCGCCGAAGATCAGCATCAGGGCGCTGCCGAACAGCGGGTACAGCGCCACCGAGGTCGAGACGAACTGCTCGGGCAGGACCCCGGTGAGCAGCTTCTCGGTGTCGCCGGCGGAACTGCTCGGCCGGCCGCGCAGCGCCAGGTACACCAGATAGGGCACCAGCATGCCGAAGCCCACGGCGAGGACTACCCAGGCGCCGCCGATGATCCAGGCGCCCGGACGCTTACGCGTCGCCAGCAGCTCGGCGCGCAGCACATCGGTCATCACACCGCCACCTCGGCCTGCTCGCCCGCTATCAGCTCGAAGAACGCGTCCTCCAGGGTCGCCTCGTCCTGGCGCAGATCGTGCACGTCCAGGCCCGCCTCGACCAGCAGCCGGTTGATGGCCGCCGCCTGGTGGGCAGCCACCGACACCTCAAGCCGTCCCTCGACGACCAGCGCCGACCGCACCGCCGGATGCCGGCGCACCAGCTCGGCCGCGTGTTCGACGGAGTCAACCCGGATCGTCAGCCGACCGGTCCCCGCCCCGCCGCGCAGCTCGTCGACGGTGCCGGTGGCCACCAGCCGGCCATGGCTGATCACGGCCACCCGGTCGCACAGATGCTCGACCTCGGCGAGCAGGTGGCTGGACAGCAGGACGGTGCGCCGGCCGCGACGCAACTCTGCGATGAGCGCGCGCATGCTGGCCATGCCGGCCGGGTCCAGGCCATTGGTCGGCTCGTCCAGGATCAGCAGCGCCGGATCCTTCAGCAGCGCCACGGCGACCCCCAGCCGCTGCTTCATGCCCAGCGAGCAGGTGCGGAAGGGCACGTCGGCTTGATCGGTCATCTCGACCTCGGCCAGCACCTCGTCCACCCGCTTGATCGGCAGCCCGGCGTAACGGGCGAGGATGCGCAGGTTGTCCCGGCCACCCAGGTGCGGATAGAGCGCGGGGGACTCGATCAGCGCGCCGACTCCCGCCAGGCTCTGCCTGCTACCGGCCGGATGGCCGAGCACCGAGACGGCGCCGGCGCTCGGACGCACGAGCCCCACCAGCATCCGCATCGTGGTGGTCTTACCGGCGCCGTTCGGGCCGAGGAAGCCGAAGATCTCCCCGACGCCGACGGACAGATCCAGGTCGAACACGCCCGTGCCGGGACGGTACTGCTTGGTCAGCCCGGTCGCCTGGATCGCCAGGTCAGCCATGGCGGATTCCTGCCGGGGCGGTCGGGGCGGCAGCGACCGGCGCCGCAGGAACCGACGCCGCAGGAACCGGCGCCGCAGCAGCCGAGACCCCGGCGGCCTTGGCCGCGGCCAGCCGGGTTGTCCGAGTCCGGGCCGCGAAGCCGAGCAGCACCACCACCAAGACCGTCTCGGCCGCCAGGATCGTCACCGCGTACGGGCCTGACATCCACCGGCGCAGGCTGTGGTACCACAACCACATCAGGGTCGCGTAGCCCGCGCCGAGCACCAGCACCGCGCTGATGCCGTAGACGGTGTAGATCCATCGCTCCCGGGTCGGATAGGCGCCCAAGCGCTCAGCGCGCTCGGGCCCACGCCGGCCCAGCCGCAGCCGCCAGAACCGCAGGCAATCGCGGCGCAGGTCGGCCTGGTTCAGGGCATGTCCCAGCATCGCGTAGCCGTCCAGCTGCAGGAACGGGGCCAGGTTGACCACCGCGCCGAAACTGCCGAACAGCAGCAGGCCCGCGGCGATCGACTGCCCGAGCTGCCAGCCGGGTATGAGCGCCCAGACCGCGAGCAGCGGCAGCAGCGCCAGCAGGGTCACGAAGGTGCCCGCGAACGCGGTGACCACCCGCGCGGACCGGCGGTGGAACAGCACGATGTCGTCGGTGCGGCAGTAGGGCTCGAGCCTGGGGAACCGCCAGCGAAACCCGATCTCGTTCACCTCGCCGCCGTAGTGCTTGCAGGCCACGCCGTGGCCGAGCTCGTGTAGCGCCGTGATCAGCAGCAGCAGCAGCAGCGAGAGCGAGATTGTCAACGGCCACCAGGTGCGGTCGGTCGCATCGGCAGCCAGGGTCCGAACGTGCGTCCAGACGAAGACCTGCAGGGCAAGCATCACCAGCAGCGCAGGCGCCACGAACGCCCGGCGGAAGGCCCAGCCGAACGCCTCCGCCAGCCGGGTGCAGACCTCGTCCGGATGCAGCAGCACCCAACTCCGGTGCGCCCACGAGCTCTGGACGGCCTGCTTGGCCTCGGTAGCGGCCTTCAACCGGGTCAGGGCCGCCTCGTCGGCGTGGCCGTCGAGCAGCTGGCGCTGCCCGAGCAGGGTGAACAGCTGCCGCCAGCTGTCCTCGCCGAGCCGGCGGCCGTAGTGCTGGGCGTACTCGGCGCCGATGTCCTCCAGCGTGTGCGCGCCGTCCATCCGCCGCAGGATGAAGTGCTCGCGATGCCCGATCCGGTAGTAGGTCCCGGTGGCCGGATCCTTGACGTGATGCACGACGTCCGGACCTGCGCGCAGCGCGGGGCCGAGCACGACCTCCGGCCGCAGCCGGGGCAGCTGGTAGCCGGTGGCCGTCACGAGGCGACCGCCGCCGGCGCCAGCTCGGCCAGGCCCTTGACGATCACATAGGACAGGTAGATCTCGTCCAGGATGCTGATTCCGAGCCGGTTGTTCGTCATGTGCACGTACGAGCTGAGCACGATCGCCAGGGCGGCCTGGGGGTCGGTCACCACGCCGTCCCGGAAGCTCAACTCACCAGCCTCGGCATGGCGCAGTGTCTGCTCGCGCAGCTCCACGCAGTGCGCCAGCCAGGACTGCTCCGCGGGCGTCGGCGCCGGTTGCTCGCCCCGGGCGACGGCCCGCAGTTGGCGCAGCCGCTGGACGAACCTCTCCGACATCCGGTCGTAGCTGTTGTCGAACTTCTCGTGCTGGGAGTCGCTGGGCTCCTGGTAGGAGGTCTCCCACATCGTGCGGTACCGGACGAGGAACTGAGCGACGGCCGCCTCGTCGGGCAGGAAGGTCAGGCACAGCGTCAGGGTGAGCTGCGCGGCCTGCCCGAGCAGCACGGTGCGCACGTGCACGTTCGTGCTGGCCAGCAGCGACAGGACGTGATCGCTGGAACGCTCGAAGTGGGACTCGGCCAGAGCCATCCCGACCGGGCCGCCGTAGCGGCTGTACTCGCGCTCGTAGGCGATCTCGGCGACGCTGTTGTTGTCGCGGAACGGCATTCTCCCGTCCTCGCCGTACAGCTCGTCCCACCGCTCCTGGCTGTACTCGGCCAGGAACATGTTCTTGTAGAGGTCGTCGCTGTTGTTGCGATCCTCCTCGTACAGCGCCGGACGTCGCTTGAGGTAGGCCGCGATGGCGCTCTCGGCGATCCTGCGCACCTCGTCGGGATCGGCGTCCGGGGCAGGCAACAGCCTGATCCGGGTGTGCGGGCCCTCCAGCCAGTACCGGATGAAGAACCACTTGCTCAGCAGGCCGCGTTCGCGCAGCTCGGCCACCAGCGGGCCGATGCAGTGCACCAGCACGGGATTGGAGTTCGCGGCGTAGAACACGTGCAGGCTGATCCAGCTGTCGCCGTCGTCGAGCACGCCCTGCCCCGACTGGTTGTCGTTCATCGCCGCTCCATCCGCATTCCGTTGAATTCGACCGTCAACTCGGTGACGTAGCGATCCTCGCCGTTGCGCAGCCACAGCTCCTCAGGCCCCGGCAGCATCTCGGTCAGCACGGCCGTGGCTGTGGCGCCTCGAGTCGCGGTGTGCAGCAACTGCACCGAGAAGTAGGAGTCGAAGTCGACGTAGAGCGGCTTGTGCTCGCCGCCGAGGCTGGCGAAGACCCGGCGCGGCAGTCCGGCCGCCCGCTGCCAACGCCGCCAGGCCAGGTACCACTCGTGCTCGCCGCGACCGTCCACATCGGCGGGCAGCTCGGCCGGCGGAATCCGCCACGTCCGGCGCTGCGCCACCACGTTGCCGAGCCTGATGCGCGGCAGCTCGATGATGCGATCGGTCGGCAGGTCCACCCCGGCCCACAGGTCCAGCGATGCCAGGCTGGCGTAGGAGAAGTTCAGCAGCACCTGCTGCACCTCGGGCAGCGCCATCGGCAGCAGGAAGCCCAGGTAGGCCGGGATCACCTCGACTCCGAGGCGCCGGGACCGCAGCAGCAGCCGGTCGGCGACCGGGTCGTGCTCGACGATCAGGTCCTCGACCGGGATCTGCTCCGCCGCCGGACGGAAGCTCACCTCACCGGGGGAGACGATCTCGTACGGAGTGACGATCGGATGCAGGTTGAGGTTGGTGGCATCGGCGCCGCCCTTCAGCTCGGCGAACACCGCGCCTTCGGGGGTGACCGCGTCGAGCGCGCCGCGCAGCTCGGCGGGCAGCTCGGCGCCGAACAGATGGGCGAACCGGGAGAACAGCAGGGTCAGCCCGGTGTAGACCCGGTTGACCACGACCAGCGGCTCGTTCGCGCCGTCGTCGGCGACCTGCAGGAAGAACGATGTCGGCTGCAGGGCGCCCAGCCCGGCCGGCAGCTGCTGCGACACGGCCGCGATGAAATCGTCGCCGAGCTCCAGATCCGCGCCGGCGCCCTCGGCCGGCTCAGCGCGCGAGGTCAACTCGGTGTACCGCTGAGCGAGCTCCTGGGTCACGGTCAGCCTGGCCTGGTCGAGCTGGCCGATCTCGGGCTGGCGGAACCAGTTGTCATACCCGTGGAACTCGGTGCCGTCGAAGCGCTGGTGCCGCATCAGGCCCTGGCTGTAATTGTCATAGAAGTCCTGGCCGAACTCGTGCGCGAAGGACAGGAAGTCCTCGCACCGCCCGCCCGAGCCGTGCCGGATGACGAAGTACCCCTTGGTCACCAACCTGCGCACCAGGTTGCCGTCGAAGGCGGGCAGGATCGTGGCGAGCTGGCGCAGTCCGGCTGTCGCGTCGCCGGTCCACACCTGTCGGTCGGCGGTCACCGTGACCCCAGGCACCGTGGTGTTCTCATAGACCAGCGTGCGCAGCACGCCGACGTCGGTCCGGTTGAGCACCCGGTGAGCCTCGGTGATCTCCCCACGGATCCGCGCCAGCAGCGCGCGCCGGCGGACCAGATCCGCGCCGGCGAACTCGGCCACGTGCGCGTCGATCCGGCCGACGATCTCGGCGGTGTCCTCAGCCCACTCGCTGCCGAGCCGACGCAGCGCGTCCTGGTAGGAGCTGCCGACCGCGCGGTCGTGCAGGTCCAGCTGCAGGTCCGGCACGACCAACAGGCCCAGGCGCAGCAGGTGCGAGAGGTAGGCATCGACCTCTTCGGCGGACCGGTCCTCGCCCAGGGCGGCCAACCGGCGTGCCAGCTCGGCGTAGCGCATCGGCTCGGTGTCGCCGAGCAGATCCAGCACCTCGCGCAGCGCCGGCCCGGACGGCAGGTAGAACAGGCTCTCGTGCATCGCGTCCATGCTGACCGCGGCGTCGTCGTTGCCGCGGGCGGTCTGCAGCCGGCGCAGGTAACGCAGCCGGTTCGCCTCCAGCTGCAGGCCTCCGGTCGGGCGCACCGGCAGGTCGCGGCGCATCTCGGGGGTGCTCATCATCAGGTTGGACAACCGGGACAGCACCCCGACGTTGAGCAGCGTGGAGCTGTCCTGGCGCAGGTGGCGCACGTCGGCTCGCACCGCTCGGCCGACATCGTCGGCGACGGCGCCGAGCGCGACCGGGGTGAGGGTGCCGAACGGGCTGGTCTTGCACGCCGTGCGGAACAGGTACTCCAGCAGTGAACGCTCGATCCTGCGCTCCCGCTTGTTCAGCCGGCCGGGATCGGCGCGCAGGTAGCCGTCCAGGTGCTCGTCCAGGGACGGCGAGGACAGCTGGATGCCGCACCGCAGCTCGTGCGAGCCGGCGATCTCGCGCAGCTCCCGGCGTGCCTGCGAGATCTCCTCGTCGGTGATCGCCATGCCGTCGGCCAGCAGCGCCTGCTGCCGCTCGCGCTCGGCGAGCCAGGCGTGCAGGTGAGCCAGCAGATCGGCCGGCAGCAACTGCTCGGCGGCCTGAAGGCCCCGTGGCAGCCGCAAGTTGAACACGTCCCGGCGCAGGTTGATCACCAGCTTGCGCGCGGTGTCATCGCGCAGGTTGCCGCCGACGAAGGCCTGCAGCTCGTCGGCCAGGGCCGCCGCGTCGGCCGCCAGCCTGCGCTCGCCAGCCAGCACCTCGTCGGCCCAGCCGGCGCTCCCGCCGCCGACCAACCGGTCAGCTGCGCCGAAGGGCAGGCCGGCCACTCGCAGCATGAAGCGGGGTACGAGGTGCCAGTCGATGTGGTCGACTCGGGTTTGGTCAGCAAGCAACGCGCTGGACAAGGTGTGCCTCTCAGATCAGTCGGTAGTCGAAGTGCGCGCTGTCGGCCCGTTCGTGACCCAGTAGCACGAACAGGAAGGTGCGCTCGTCCGAACGGTCGAGCCCGACCGCCTCGTCGATGGAGAGGTTGTCAAAGCCCAGCACCGCGCCGCATCCGACGCCGGCTGCGCTCGCCGCCACATAGGCGGTCTGCGCCACCGCGCCCACCTCGGCGTTGAGCACCCGGTAACCCCGGTTGCCATAGGCCTCTACGGTGCTCACCCAGCGCGCCGAGATCGCCAGCACCGCGCCCACCTGGTCGAGGTTGTAGTTGCTCAGGTAGTAGTTGCGCTGCAGGAAGTCGGACACTGGGCGCTCTTGCACCACCTGCAGGCAGTGGGAGTCCGGGTCGTAGCGGTAGCTGCCGGTGGCCAGCCCGGTGACCCGGTTGGCCAGCACGTACAAGCCGGTGAAGCCGGTTCCGGTGGGCGCCACGTCCGAGGGGTAGTTTCGCGCGGAGCTGGCGCCGGCGAGCACGGTGGACAGCTCCTGCAGGGTCATCGGATGGGAGCCGGTGAACGAGCCGAAGCTGGTGTGCCGGGTCCGCAGCGCCTGGTCGAGGTCGGTGCCCAGGTCACCGGCGCGGGGATCGGGCAGTGCCAGTTCGGCCAGTCCGGTCGGCCGGACCGGACGCAACCCGGTCGCGGCGGCCCGGTCCGGGCGCGGGCGGCGGTCGGCCAGCACCGCGCGATGCACCTGCGTGACCTGCTCGAACTCGATCGTGACCTGTGACCGCTCGAAGCTGGGGCGGTCGATGAGACCGCCGCGTCCGGCCTCGGGCGCGCGAGGCTCGTCCTGGCGTGGGGCGAAGGGCAGCGGCACCACCGCGAGCACCGACTCGGCCATGGTGTCCAGCCCGAGCAGGTCGTTGAGCCGCTCGTCGTCGAACCACAGCACCCGCCCCAGCCGCCGGCCCAGACCGCGGGCGATCACTTCGAACGAGCCGAGGATCGCCCCGCAGTCCTGGGTGACCACGTGGTAGCAGAAGCTGTTGTACTTGAAGGAGTTCTTCCAGAACCGGGTGCTGACGAGCAGGAAGCCGTCAGCCGGCCCCACGCCCGTTCCTAGCTGATCGTCGCAGGCGGCCCGCACGTCCTCGGTCAGGTCGCCCACCAGCAGCCGCTCGAAGCCATGGTGGGCGGTGGAGTAGTGATAGACCCCCGGGGTCATGGGGGCGCCGGGGCCGGCCACCCAGTAGATCTCCAGCGGGTACATGCCGCCACCGGAGGCCGTGCCGCGGCCCCACAGCGATTCCGGATACAGCACCCGCGCATCGGTGTCCTGGTTCCAGCTCACCCGCAGCCGGCGGTCCAGCTGGCCGTAGGACAGCCGCAGCAGCGTGGCCAGCGACTCCATCGTCCACGGCTGGCCGTCCTCTTCCGGTGGCGGCGCGAACAGCACGTCGGCGGTCGGCCGCAGGCGGACCCCGGCGCCCTCGGGCAGCGGAAAGCGCGCCACGCCGCCGAGATAGGTCTTGTGCCGGGACGGCTGGTCAGCGAAGTTCGGCTGGAAGTCGACCGGCTCCATCGGCTCCCGACCGCGCCGGAACACGGTCTCTACGTAGTCCTGCACCACCTGGGTGCTCTGCTCGGTCATCGCCAGATCCTCCTTTCTGCCAGGCGCCGGTTACGGGAACGGGTGCGGACGCAGGTTCAGCCCGGTGGGGCCGAACCCGTGCTCACGTGAGGAGATCTCGGCCAGCCGGCCCTCGACGAAGGCGTGCAGGCGCGGGTGGCTCAGCGCCCGCTGGCGCTCCCAGCCGAAGTCGATCGGGATCAGCCCCGGGGTGATCACCGCCAGCGTGTGCACGCCGGCGCCATGCTGCTCAGGGCAGGTCTGGTCCACGACGAGGACGTCGCTGCCGACCGCGGCGAGTCGGTCCAGCAGGAACCGCACGTCGTCGGCCAGGTCCAGCGTGGCCGGACGCTGCTCGAGCCAGTCCGCGTACAGCGACTGCATCGACCGCGCGGGCTCGGCGTTGAGCAGGAAGTCCGCCGCGGACGCCATCTCGGGCAGCCCGTACAGCAGGGCGTGCTGCGCCAGCTCGTGCACCTGCTTGTAGTCGTGCACCATCGCCTGCAGCTCGGGCAACCGCGCCTGGACCCGCTCGTCCATCCCGGGGATGTAGGTGGCGGTCTCAGAGATCGCAGAGCGCACCGCCTCGATCGGATCCATGCTCGCGCCGGCGGCGAAGCAGAGCCGGCCGAGGCCGCCGTCCAACCGCTCGGCGACGGCCATCACCGCCGGCACGCCGATGTCGACGCGCATGTCGAACAGCCGCATCCGATAGCCCAGCCGGCTGACCCGGTCGAGGATGAACTGGATCTCCTCGTCGGCGCACGTCGCGGTGTCGATCTCGGGCAGCCGGGCCCCGGCGTACCAGCTGAGCAGGAAGGCGTCGCGCTCGATCAGCTCGAGCATGCCGTGCAGCAGGGCCTCCTCGGCGCTGGTGCCGCTGGCGCAACCGCTGGAGCTCTCCTGGACGAACTTCTTGTCCGGGTGCCGGTCGAGGTAGTAGACCAGCTGCTCGGGCACCAGCGTCGGACGCTGCTCGGCGAAGGAGTAGCCCCACACCCAGCGCATCGGGGTGTCCTGGTCGAAGGGCTCGTAGTACTCGGTGTGGTTGGCGTAGAACTCCGGTTGGTAGGTCCCCACGGTGGCGGGATCCAGCGCGTCGGAACGCAGTTCACGGTAGGAGCCCTGGACGCTGGTCCGTCTCGCGCGCGGGAACTGGCCGGCGTAGCGCTCCAGTCCCTCCAGGACGCCGTACCGCTCGCTGCTGGCCACGCTCTGGGACTGCCCGCTCCACCACATCTCGTGGTAGTCGTACTTGCTGCGCACCCGGAAGTAGCCACTGACCGGCAGCGTCGCGCTGCACTGGTAGACCTGCACCGTCTGCCTGGCCAGTGACCCGCAGAGCTTGTTGACGTAGGCCCCGAGCGGCAACGCCAGCTCCGAGACCTTCGCGCCGCGGTAGTCGCTGGCATGCGTCTTCGGGCGTGAGCGCAAGGGCATCGCCGCCGCCTCGGCGGTGTCGGCGGCGGGAGTGGCGCACCGTTGGCACTCGGAGTCGGGCAGCAGGTCGTGCCGGGTGACGGCCAGGTCGGCGAAGCGCAGCTCCACGACCCGGCCCAGGCCGGAGGCCGGCAGGCCCGCGGCCGTCTCAGCGAGGACGAGTTGGGCCAGCTGCTCCAGCACGAACGGCGCGCAGGTCGCGTCCTCGTGCGGCGTGAAGAAGTCGGCGCCGTCCTCGATCGCCCGGCGTTCCTCGACCGGACGCAGAGACAGCCAGCGCCGCTCCAGGCATTCGACGCAGGGCGCGCTGGAACCGTCGGTGCGGTACAGCGGGCCCAGCACCGCAGTGCCTGCGTACAGCCGGATCGGATAGGCCAGCTCACCGCCGCGGAACTGGCTGTTGCCGCCCGGAAATCCGAGCACGCCGAGGTCGAGGACGATGCCGCCCATCGGCAGGCTCGCCAGGTGGTTCCGCACGACGTCGACGCTGCCCAGGATGGGATCGGCCTTCAGACTCGACACTTCGGCCCTTCGCTCACTTAAAGTGGAGGTGGCTGCCACGACTGCTTGCGCGCACCGCATGCCAGCAGGAAGCGCAAGCAGCCGCAGCCGTCACAGTTCGGTAATGGACTGTGCAGGGCCGGCGGGCGTCGGTTTCGGCGTCCGCCGGTTCGAGATCAGCTGATCTGAGATCAGCTGGTGCTGGTGCTGCAGGAGCAGCAGCTGCTCGTGCTGCAGGAGCAGCAGCTGCTGGTGCTACAGGAGCAGCTCGACCAGGCCAGCTCGATCGACGGGTCAGTCATCTCCTCGATCTCGAAGGTGGCGCTCTCGAGAGCGCTCAACTCGACGGTCAGATTGTTCATGCAGATCTCCTTCTTGGGTTGTTGTGCTACTCGGAAAGCCTTTCTCTCCGAGGGTCACGATGCGCTGGAGCCGAGGCTTCCGCGCGGGGTCCGGCCGATCCGCGGATCCGGCCGGCTCGAGTCAGCGTGGTGCGCCACGACTACCGCGCGGCCAGCAGGACGGCGCCGGCGACCAGGCCTCCGACTGACCGGCAGTCGAGCGTGGTGGTGTCGGCGTAGTAGGCCTGGCTGCCGGTGGCGGCCAGGCCGGTCAGCACCTCGGCCACGGTCACGGCCGGGCGATCGAGGTAGGCAGTGTCGCTGGCGGCCCCGCCGGGGGCCGGGTCCGCTTCGGCGAACACCCGGGGGTCGAGCTCGCCGAGCAGGGGATCGCCCAGGTCTGCCGGCGTGCCCTCGTAGTGCCGTAGCATCGCCGCGCCGACCGCTTGGCGCAGGCCCGTCCGGACCGCCGCCAGCGGTGACAGCCCCGAACCGATGGCCCACTCGCCCGGCTCGTCGGGGCTCGCGCCGTCGATGACGACCAGCACCGCGAAGGCAGGGCCGGCCCCGGGCAGCACCAGCACCCGCGGTCGACGGCCCAGATGACGCAGGCTGTCCAGCAGGAAGGCGGATTCGTCGTCGGCGGCCAGTGCCGGGTCGGCGAGCCGGTCCAGCGGTGCGCCGGCTCGGATCGCCGAGCGCGCGGCCCGGAAGGCCAGCGCTGTGCAGAGCCCGCGTTCCTGGACCTCCGCCACGCTCCAGCCGGCCGCCGACCCTGCCGAGGTCGGCTCGAACTCCAGGTCGGCATTGGCCGCCGAGAACGGGTAGACCGCAGCCGCTGGCGCCCGCCGCGGGCCGTCGCCGTGCATCGACGTGACCGGCAGCGATCGGAGCGAGCGCAGGCCTGCCGGCAGCTCGGTCCCGCTGTGCGTGTCGAGGCTGCGTGCCTCGATGAGCGGCGCCTCGGCGCCGTCCCCGGCGCCCTCCTCGCCGTGCCACCCGGAGCCGGGCAGCGGCCCGAGCCGGCCGATGTAGGTGGAGACGGCGGCGAGCACCGCCTGAGCCCGCGCGTCCAGGATGACGTCGGTGTCGAACGCCGCGATCTGCCTGCTGCCGGCGGCCAACGATCCGGGGTAGCCCAGCCGGACCCGTCCGGTCTTGACAGGGATCTGCTTCACCGTCTCGTCGGTCCAGCCGGCGAGCAGGCCCAGCTTCGGCGACACCAGGACGCCGGCGCGGGCCAAGGTCTCCTGCTGGGTCAGCGGCTCGGCCGCCGACGCGGGCACCGCGTGCGGCAGCGGGCACTGCGGATGCGGCAGCACCCGGTCGCGACTGGATTCCAGGATGGTCAGGTCCTGGACCACGGCGTGGTTCTCCTCCTGCGGGCCGAGCTGGCCGGTGCGCAGTCGGAAGACCTCGAAGGCGAGCGCGTTGCCGATCATGCGTTGCGCGATCAGGCTGGCGCCGCCGGTCGCGGCCGGATCGTCGAGCGCCTCTGCCGCGGCCGGTCCGCCCAGGGCCAGCCCACGCCAAAAGTCGGCAGTGCTGCGCGGATCGGAGTTGGCCGCCAGCCGAAGCTGGGCGCAGACCCAGCACGGAAGCTCCGCGGGCCCGCAGACCGGGCCGAGGGTCGCGCGCCCGTCGTGGATGACCACCGGCAACACCCGGGGGCTCGGCCGGTCGGCGCCGACCACCCGCCGGGTCAGCTCGAGCAGGCTCGCGCTGTGCGCGCTGTCCACCGCGGAGATCACCACGTCGTAGTCGCCCACGTCGTGCGGCGTCTGCGGCAGCGACACCACCTCGGCCGCAGTGCCCGCCGCGGCGAGTTCGGCCAGATCCTCTGCGAAGTCCGCCTCCGTGTGCCCGCCGGTCACCGAGACCTCGGCGAGGCCGTTGCGCAGCAGGCCGCGCACGGCCGCGTCGGTGATGCCGGTCATCGGCCCGAGCACGAGCACCCGCGAGGACCGGAACTGGCTGAACCACGCCTGGGGCGAGCGGTCGGTGGCGTGCATGAAGTGCTCCACGAAGTTGATCTGCGAAGCGAACCGGCGCAGCACCTGCTCGGACAGCTCGGCGTCCACCGACGCGACGGCGTCGCGCGCGAAGCCGCGGTCCAGCAGCGTGCGCACGAGGCCCTCGGCGGTGCGGCGCCGGGCCTCGTCGAGTCCCTCGCACAGCTCGGCGACCGTCCACTCGCCGGTCATCCGGGGGCCGAGCGCGGCCATCCAGTCATAGACGCCCTGGCCCTTCAGGACGCACGACATCTGCGAGCTCCGGAGGTAGATGCCGGTGTCAACCCGAAGGAACACGACGTCGTTGCGCAGCCTGGGGCGGATGTTGGCGAGCGGGGAGCTCGGAGATGGCATGACTGTCCCTACGGAATGAGTGGGGAAGGGCGTGGGTGAACCATGTGAAATAACGGTGGGAGAAGTGGGGGTTTGGGCGAAATTAGCAGTCACTGTGAGGCGTGTCTACCATTTGATCGAAAATTCGTCATACGTAGAGTTCTGCCCGTCGATGCGGGCATTGTGACCCTCATGGATTTTGAACCCACCGCTCGATCCGCGTCGCGCACGCTTGCTGCCCTGCCGCTGTCTCATCCCTGCGCGCCGCCGGCAGCCCGGATGCGGGCCTCGGCCGTCGACCTCCTGGCGATCTGGGCCTGGCTCGCCGCGATTGCGGCGTTGTCCCGGATTCCGGCGCTGCGGCGCACCGGTTATGCCGCGCTGTTCCGCCGTCGGGCCACCGCCGACGCCGCGCAGTTCATCACCGGGGTGCTACCGGCGGTGCTCTATCTGGCGGCGGGTGAAGCCGGCGGCGCGCACGCCAGCCGGGGCAAGCGGTCCGCCGGGCTGGTGGTCCTGGGGCCGAACCAGACCTGGCCCGGGCGCCGTCGTGTGCTGGCCCGGACAGCGGTCAAACTGCTGCCCTGGCAACTGGCGCATCTGGCGGTGAATCGCGCTGTGGGAGTCGGGGTGGCCCGGGCGCCGAAGCTGGCGGCCGCCGGGTTCGGGCTGTCGCTGGCCCTGGCGGGGGCATCGGTGGGGCTGGCGATGAGTCGCTCGGACGGCCGAGCGCTGCACGACCTCGTCGCCGGAACGCACGTGGTTCCGGCCGAGGACCGGGCGCGAGCGGGGGAGCCGGCGGCTGACTCAGACGCTGGGGGGATGAGCCCGACCCCGGCTGCGCCGCCTAGCGAGGCGGCGCCGGCAGCAGGTCGGCGCACTGGCGGAACTGCTCGAACTCAGACCTGATCCGGCTCGCCGTCTCACCGGTGGCCGGCGCCGCGATGCCCCGCTCGTCCAGCCTGGCCGGAGCGAAGGACGCGGCGGTGACCTTGCTGCCGGTCAGCGTCAGAGTAAGCACGCCGGTGTCGTCGCGCCCGTCGCCGAAGGAGTACCACCACAGGTAGTTGCCCAGGCCGTAGGCGACGTAGGCGCCGTCCGGACGCCAGCCGGCGCCCTGCAGGCCGTGGGCGTGGGTGCCGACCACGGCGCTGGCGCCCTCGGCGGCCAGCCGGTCCGCCAGCCCCACCTGGTCGGTGTTCGGGCAGTGGACGTACTCGGTGCCCCAGTGCAGGTACACGATCACCGCGTCCGCGCGTGCCTTGGCCGCGCGCACCGCCAGCGGCAGCAGTTCGGAGTAGGCGCTGGCCACGCCAGGACTGGTGCTGGTGGCTGAGAAGTTGGCCAGCGTCTCCTCCCGCACCTGGTGGGCGGCGATGAAGGCCAGCCGCACGCCGTTGATCTCGATATAGTACGGCGCGTAGGCCGCAGTCGCGTTGGCGCCGAGACCGACCACCGGAAAGCGGGTCCGCTTGATGGCGTCCAGGGTCTGGGCCAGGCCGTCGGCGCCGTAGTCGGCGGCGTGGTTGTTGGCCATCGAGACCAGGTCGATGCCAGCGGCGTTGAGCGCCGTGAACGCCGACGGTGGCGCCTGGAAGGTGAAGCTCTTGTTCTCCGGGGCGCCGCCCACCGCTATCGCCGTCTCGAGGTTGACCATGGTCAGATCAGGAGCGGACAGCCCCTTCACGGCCGGGCCGAACACGCTCGCCGGGTTGGCGGCCAACCGGTCAGCGGTGCGCAGTGCGAAGTGCACGTCGCCGGCCAAGCCGATCCGCACGACCCCGCCGGCCGCCGAGCTGGACGCGCTGGCTGAACCGGACTGGCCGGCTGAACCGGACTGGCTGGCTGAACCGGACTGGCCGGCCGAGCCGGATGGAGTCGAGCCGGACTGGCTCGCGCTGACCGAGGCCGAGCCGGGCTGGCTCGCGCTGACCGAAGCCGAGTTCGACGGCGTGGACGAGCCGCTGCACGCGGCCAGTAGCACTAGGCCGGCGGCGCCGGTGAGGGCCAGGGCCATATCGCCTCGGGAGTTCAGGAGCATCGCACTAGCATGCACGGTGCAGTGCGTCGCATCCCTCAACAGGCCCGCCTAACACCTCGACAGCCACCCCTCTGAAGGAGATCAATCCGTGTCCAGCGTCGTGTCGCAGTCCACCGTCCAGGCCGATCGGCCGTCGGTTGCGGTCGCCGCCGGAACGACTCCGCGCGCCGCGCTCGAAGCGGCCGGCGTCGACCTCAACGGGCCCTCCGGAGCGGTGGTGGTGCGCGACTCGCGCGGTGAGCTGCGCGACCTGGACGTGCCCTTCGCCGCCGCCGACGACGTCGAGCCGGTCGCGATCGACTCACCCGACGGGCTGGCGGTGCTGCGGCACTCCACCGCCCACGTGATGGCCCAGGCGGTGCAGCAGCTGTTCCCCGGCACGCTGCTGGGCATCGGGCCGCCGATCGAGAACGGCTTCTACTACGACTTCCTGCCCGACCGGCCGTTCACCCCGGAGGACCTCGGGGCGATCGAGAAGAAGATGACCGAGATCATCAAGGCAGCGCAGCGCTTCTCCCGACGCGAGATCAGCGACTCCCAGGCGCGCGCGGAGCTGGCCGGCGAGAAGTTCAAGCTGGAGTTGATCGGCCTCAAGGGCGGCGCGGCCGGCGACTCGGGCTCGGAGGCCGCAAGTCACACCGGGACCGAGCTGGACGCCGAGGAGATGTCCCAGGTCGGCGGCGGCGCGCTGACGATGTATGACAACCTCGACCGCGACGGCGAGCTGGCCTGGACCGACCTGTGCCGCGGACCGCACCTGCCCACGACCCGGCGGATTCCGGCGTTCAAGCTGATGCGCACCGCCGCGGCGTACTGGCGCGGTGACCAGGACAACGAGCAACTGCAGCGGATCTACGGCACGGCCTGGCCGAGCAAGGACGCCCTCAAGGCCTACCTGGTGCTGCTGGAGGAGGCAGCCAAGCGCGACCACCGCAGGCTCGGCGCCGAGCTCGACCTGTTCAGCTTCCCCGACGAGCTCGGGTCGGGCCTGGCGGTGTTCCACCCCAAGGGCGGCATCCTGCGCCGCGTGATGGAGGACTACGTCCGGCAGCGGCACGCCGAGGAGGGTTTCGAGTTCGTCAGCACCCCGCACATCAGCAAGGAAGGCCTGTTCCACACCTCGGGCCACCTGCCGTACTACGCCGACAGCATGTTCCCGCCGATGGAGCTGGAGAATGCCGCCTACCGGCTCAAGGCGATGAACTGCCCGATGCACAACCTGATCTACCGGGCACGCGGGCGGTCCTACCGCGAGCTGCCGCTGCGGCTGTTCGAGCTGGGCAACGTGTACCGCTTCGAGAAGTCAGGCGTGGTGCACGGGCTGACCCGGGTACGCGGGCTCACCATGGACGACTCGCACAGCTACTGCACTCCTGAGCAGGCGCCGGCCGAGATCAAGCACCTGCTCGACTTCTGCCTCGGCCTGTTCCGCGACTTCGGGCTGGAGGACTTCTACCTGGAGCTGTCCACCCGTGACGACTCCAAGCCGGACAAGTTCATCGGCACCGACGAGCAATGGGAAGCGGCGACGTCGATCCTCAACGTGGTCGCGGCCGAGTCCGGGCTCGACCTCGTCCCCGATCCTGGCGGCGCCGCTTACTACGGGCCCAAGATCTCGGTGCAGGCCAGGGATGCGATCGGCCGCACCTGGCAGATGTCGACCATCCAGTACGACTTCAACCAACCGGCCGGTTTCGGGTTGGAGTACCAGGCCGCCGACGGCACCCGGCATCAGCCGGTGATGATCCACTCGGCGAAGTTCGGCTCGGTGGAGCGATTCATCGGCGTGCTGATCGAGCACTACGCGGGCGCCTTCCCCGCATGGCTGGCGCCCGTGCAGGTCATCGCGATCCCGGTGAGCGACGAGCAGGTCGGCTACCTGCACGGGATCGCGGCGTTGCTCAAGACCCGCGGGATCAGGGTCGAGGTGGATGCCAGCTCCGATCGGATGCAGAAGAAGATCCGGACGGCGCAGCAGGCCAAGACGCCCTTCATGCTGATCGCCGGGGGCAAGGACGCCGAGGACGGCGCGGTGTCGTTCCGGTTCCGAGACGGCGAGCAGCTCAACGGCGTCAAGGTCGAACGGGCGGCGGATCAGATCGCGGCGTTCGTGGCGAGCCGGGCCAACCACTCGCCCTCGCTCGCCGACTTCGCTGTCGCGGAAGCGGACGGCTCGACGGTTGCCGAGCAGCCGTGACGGGTCCGGAGCTGGAGGCCGCGGACAATTACGCCGGCACTCCGGACGCCTTCCAGCGGCTGTGGACGCCGCACCGGATGGTGTACATCGGCGGTGAGGGCAAGCCGGTCTCTGACGCCGCGAAGCACTGCCCGTTCTGCGAGCTGCCGGCCCGCTCAGACGCCGACGCGCTGATCATCAGCCGCGGCGAGTTGGCCTTCGCCGTGCTCAACCTCTACCCCTACAACCCGGGTCACCTGATGGTGGTGCCCTACCGGCACGTCGGTGACTACACCGACCTTACTGCCGCTGAAGCGGCCGAGGTCGCCCTGTTCACCCAACGCGCGATGGCGGCGTTGCGGGCCGCCACCCGTCCGCAGGGCTTCAACATCGGGATGAATCAGGGCGCTGTCGGCGGCGCCGGCATCGCGGCGCACCTGCACCAGCACGTCGTCCCGCGGTGGGGCGGTGACATGAACTTCATGCCGGTGATCGGCCACACCCGAGTGCTTCCCCAGTTGCTGTCCGAGGCCCGCGACCAGTTAGCCGAGCACTGGCCGCGGGCCTGAGGCGTGGCCTGAGGGCGACTGCCGACGAACCCCAGCTCAGCTGGGGTCGGTGCCCGCTCCGGCCGCCGGGTGGGTCGACGGCTCGGCCGAGGGACCCGGGGCGACATGGGTGGAGGTCTCGACCGCCGGCTTGAGAGTGACGTGGGTCGGTGGTTCGGGGGCCGGCTGGCTCCAGAGGTTGGACGACTGGCCGGCGGGTGGGGTGGAGGGCTGGCTGGTGAACGGGTTGGTCGCCGCCACCTTGCTGTTGAGGCGTATCAGGTGGGCCACACCGGCCGCGCCGCCGACGAGCAGCAGCAGCCGCCGCGCGGCCTTGTGCTTCTTGCTGGGCGCCGGCTTCTCCAGCCGCACCGCCGCCATCGCGGCGCCGGCCCGTCCGACTGCCTGAGCCTTCGCGCCGGCCAATGCCCGGCCGCCGCGCCGGCGGGCCTTGCGGGCCTGCTTGCGGCGGGCCGCGGCTTCTGCCTTGGCGCTCTTGCGAGCCTGCCGGCCACGAGCCGCCAGCGCCGCGGCGCCCGCTTCGACGGCAGCGCCGGCGGTTTCCACAGCGCCGCTGACCGCCTCGACGGCGTCAGTGACGACGCCGCTGGCTGCCCCTACGGCTGTGCTGAGCGCCTGCCCCGCGCTGGTGGCCGCGACCTTGGCGTTCTCGGTGACGGCCGTGCCGGCCGACTTGGCACTCAGGGTCACGGCCGTGCCGGCAGACTTGGCGGATCCGGTCACTGACTGCAGAGCGTCAGCGACCTCCGACCGGGTGTCACGTGTGATCACGGAGTAGCTCCATTCGGGTTGAGGAGTCAGGTGGACCGTGCGGGTAGAACTTACCGAAAGACGTCCCAACCGGCCCGGGCGGCCATGATTCCGAGACGCCGCGCCAGCCTGGACGGCACTCGCACGCTCGCGACCACGACTCGCGCGGCTTCACGCCGCGCCCGCCCGGAAGGCGATCGGCGGCGCCTGCCGGGTCGCGCCGCGGTGCTGGGGGAGCTGCCGCCGGGCAGCGAGACCGAGTTGGCCGCCGGGCTGCGCGAGCGCGGCGTCGCCGTGCCGGACGTGATCGGCGCCGTCGACGACGCGACCCGGTCGCCATCTATCAGCGGATCGGCTTCCGAGCGCGGGACGACCGGCTGATCCTGCGGTTCATCGACTCGGTGGCCTAGGCCCGAACCCGCCCACCTCGTCCGAGGCCTGCGGCGTGGATGCGCACGGTGACGCCGTCATCGGCGACAGCGCCACCGTGCGAAGTCTCACTCATGGGACTTCCAGCCCGACGAGACGGCCAGCCCGACGGGACTTCCAGCCATGACTTCCAGCTCGCGTCAGCAGCTGCGCAGGGCTCGTCAGCGGTGGTACCAGGCCGAGCAGCCGTTGTTCTCGGCGCAGACCCGGAACACCTGGATCGACGTCGGGTGACCCTCGGTGTAGCAACCCCCGCTCGGCGCCCAGCCGCTGTAGTAGACAGTCGCTCCCACATAAGCGGCTAGCTGCACCCGCACCCGGTTGCCGTCCACCAGGGTGTCGCAGTATTGGAGCCGGTTGAGGCTGTCCCACCGCGCCTTGCCGCCGTGCACGTAGATCCAACCGGTCTCGCCCAGCGCGGGAGTGGTGTTGGAGAAGGCGAGGACGGCGCTGGCTGCGACGACTGCGGCTCCCTTCACCACGGTGGCCAGGGGTGAGCGCTTCAGAGCATTCTTCATCGGGTCTTCTCCTGGGGTGAGAACGAATGGGCAGCACGGCACACGTGATTCGTCCGGCGCCCATAGTTCCTATCCCCGACGTGGGAGCCAAGCGATGCGCGGACGCTACCGCCTGCGTGCACCCAGCGGAAGGGGTCGCATCGCATCGTCCGATGGCTCACTTAACTTACAGAATAAGGAGAAAACACCAGTTCGAGGTGATGCGCACGGTGTCAGGGCGAATCGATCGAGCAGCGGGGTCAGGGCGTGGAGCAGGGAACCGTGACCACCACGCCCAGCACGGTCTTGACGCACACCGCGGTCGCGGTCGGCGCCGGCAACGTCGGCAGGGGGCTCAGCGTCGGCAACTGCGGCCGCGTCGGCGCCGGTGGGCTGCTGGGCGCGGACGAACCGCCGGGCTGGGCAGGCGCTGAGCTGGTCGGCGCCGGTCGGATCGGGCCTGAGGAGCCCGCCGAGGAGCCCGGAGCTGAGGAACCCGGACCTGAGGAGCCCGGAGCCGAGGAGCCAGGGCTAGGCGACCGGCTTGACGAGCTGGCGGGACCGGCGCCCGGCGAGCCCGCGACCGGCGACCGGCCAGGCGTGGAACCCGCGCCGCGCGAACTGGTCACCGGCCCCGAGCCGGCTCCGATCGGGGCGCCCGGGTTCACCGGGGGCAGCCAACTAGTGTCGACCGGCGGCAGCCCGCCGGCGGTGACGCCCTGGATCGGGGCGTCGACAGCCGTGCCGGCGGCATAGGCGGCCGCGGTGCCCAGCACGAGCGCCAGGTACTCGTCTGAGTGGTTGTAGGCCAGCACCGCGCGGGTGCGCCCGGCCGCCGTCCGAAGGTCACCGCCGGCGGCGCACAGGTACCGGCCCGCGGCCAGGGCGGCGTCGTTGATGTTGAACGGGCTGGTGATCCCGTCGCCGTTGCCGTCGATGCCATAGGCGGCCCAGGTCGACGGGATGAACTGCATCGGCCCGACTGCGCGGTCATACCGGGTGTCGGCGTCCAGCCGGCCGCCGTCGGTGTCGGCGATGTAGTCATAGACGACGCCGTCGAGGGCCAGGCCGATGATGTGGGGCCTCGACTCGCCGCTGGCGTCCAGGCTCGCCCCGCCGTACCTGCCGTGGTTGGACTCGACCCGGCCGATCCCGGCCAGCAGCCACCATTGCAGGCCGCAGCCGGGTTGGGCCGAGGCCAGCCGGGCAGCCGCGAGGCGGTAGGCGTTCAACGCCACCGCGGGAATGCCGTTGGCTGCCAGCCCGCTGATCGCAGCCGGGGTGGCAGCCGCCGGCTGCGCGACATGCCGAGGTCGGGCCGGCAGCAGCTTCGCGCCCTTGGGCGCGCCCAGAGACAGCCGGGCAGGTCCGCTGACCGCCGGCGCCTGGGCGGCTGTGACGGTGGGCTGGGCGCCTTGCCGGGTGGGGGCGCCGGTGGCGTTGGTGACCAGCACGCCCAGCCCGAGCGCGAGGGCCACCGCGGCGGCCAGGCCGGCGCGGGGCAGCCAGGAGGGCAGCGCTGGAGCGGGCACCGGCAGGTGTGGCGCCCGGTGGCGCCCCTGAGGCATGGGCTCACCTTCGGCGGCGGTGCGGTTCTCCGGCTGGGTCATGGTCTGCTTCCTCATGGGCGGCCACGTCATGGCGTCCAACGAAGAACGATTGCCGGGGTTACGCGGCTTCGCCTCGGCTGTGCTCGGATTCGGCTCAGCCGAGCAGCGCGGCGGCCACCGCCGCGGGGGCCGGGTCATGGCGCAGGTAGCCACGGGTGAAGCTGCCTGCCCCGCCGGTCAGCGACCGCAGCACCGCCGGATAGCGCAACAGCTCCACCGCCGGCACCTCTGCCGAGATCACGCTGCGGTTGCCCGGGCGGTCTGAGGTCAGCGGTTCGGTTCCGGTGACCCGAGCCCGCCGCCCGGACAGGTCTGACAGCACCGCTCCGATGTGGTGCTCGGCGACCGTGATCCGGACCGAGTCCACCGGTTCCAGCAGCTGGATCCCGCCCGCCGAGGCCGCGTCCTTGACCGCCAGCGCCCCGGCCATCTGGAACGCGGCGTCGGAGGAGTCCACACTGTGCGCCTTGCCGTCCAGCAGCGTCACCTGCACGTCGACCACTGGCACCCCCGCCTGCACGCCCCGGGCCAGTTGGGCGCGGACGCCCTTCTCGACCGAGCCGATGAACTGGCTGGGCACCGCCCCGCCGACCACCCGGTCGGAAAACCGCACGCCCGAGCCGCGCGGCAGCGGTTCCACCGTCACGTCGCAGACGGCGTACTGGCCGTGGCCGCCGGACTGCTTGACCTGCCGGCCGTGCCCGCGCGCCGACGCGGTGAAGGTCGCCAGCAGCGGCACCCGGACCGGCTCGGTGGCGATGGTGGCGCCGCCGGAGCGCAATCGGGCCAGCGCCACCTCGGCATGCGCCTCGCCCAGACACCACAGCACCAGCTGGCCGGTGCCGGCGTTGCGCTCGATCCGGACGGCCGGGTCCGACGCCGACAGCCGGGTCAGCGCCTTGCCCAGCGCGTCCTCGTCGTTGCGGGTGGCGCCGCGCACGGCGATCGGCAGCAGCGGCTCGGGCAGTTGCCAGGGCAGGATCACCAGCGGCTGGCGCTGCTCGGAGATCGTGTCGCCGGTCTCGGCGCTGGCCAGCCTGGCCACCACGCAGAAGTCGCCGGCGAACGCCGAGTTGATCGGGGCCAGCGTCGGGCCCAGCAGGGTCGCGCCCTTCTCGTCGGCGTCGTGATCGGGATGGCCCCGATCGGCGGCGCCGTGGCCGGAGACGTGCAGCGCGGTGTCGCCGGTGATGGCGCCGGAGAACACCCGGGCCAGTGACACCCGGCCCAGATAGGGATCGACCCAGGTCCGCACCACCTCGGCGGCCAGCGGGCCGGCCGGGTCGCACGACAGCGTGGGACCGGGCGCGCCGATCGGCGTCCAGCAGTCGGGCAGCGGGCGCTCGGTCGGGCTGGGAAAGCCCCGGACGATCAGATCCAGCAGCTCGCTCAGCCCGAAGGCGCCGGACTCGCCGCCCCCGCAGACCGGCACCACCGGGTGAAAGTGCCCGCGGCCCACCGCGGTGTGCAGGTCGGCGGCCAGCACGGCGGGGTCCAGGTCATCACCGGACAGGTAGCGCTCCAGCAGTGACTCGTCCTCGCTCTCGGCGATGATCGCCTCGATCAGAGCCGACCGGTCCTGCTGATGGACCGGGTCGGCAGCCTCCAGCAGCTGGACCAGCCCGCCCGCCAGCGGTCGCGCCGGATCGGCCGGCAGGCACAGCGGCAGCACCGCGTTGCCGTCCACTCCGCCGAAGGCCTGCCGGCAGGCCGCCAGCGTCCGCGCCAGGTCAGCACGCGGGGCGTCCAGCCGGTTGATCACCACCGCGCGCGGGGTCCCCAACGCGGCGCACTCCTCCCACAGCGCCAGAGTGCTCTCATCCAGCTCGTCGGCGGCCGAGACGACGAACAGCGCCGCGTCCGCGCCCCGCAGCCCGGCGCGCAGCTCACCGACGAAGTCCGGCGAGCCGGGGGTGTCGAGCAGGTTGAGCACCACGTCGCGATAGCGCAGCGGGCAGACCGACAGGAAGGCCGAGCGCTGCTGGCTTATCTCGACCGGATCGGCGTCGGAGACGGTGTTGCCCTCGGCCACCGCGCCTGCTCGCGGGATCGCTCCGGCTGTGACCAGCAGATGCTCGGTGAGGGTGGTCTTGCCGACTCCGCTATGGCCGACCAGCGCGACGTTGCGGATCTGCTCGACACTGTCTGCCCTCACCGCGGCGAGCCGGCTCTGGGTCCTGGCCGCTGTCTTGACTGTCATCTTCACAGCCCCTCTTCCGGGCGGCGAAGACTCCGGCCGGGCCTGGGCGGAGTGATCTCTAAGCGCGGCCCTGCTTGCATTTGACACCCGCCGCCGCCGGCCGGGCAAGGCCCGGGACGGCCCGCTCGCGGTGGCGCCGGGCTCTGGCCGGGGCGCCCGTTAGAGTTGAGCGGTGCTGAACCTGCTGCGAGCCCCGATCGGCAAGGCCATCGCGCCACTGGGCCGGTCACTGGCGCAAGCCGGCGTGACCCCCGACATGGTCACGGTGGTCGGCACCATCGGCGTCACCGCGTCGGCGCTGGTCTTCTACCCCCAGGGATATTTCTTCGTCGGCACGCTGTTCGTCTGGGCCTTCGTGATGTTCGACATGGTCGACGGCGCGGTGGCCCGGGCCGGCGGGCGCGGCAGCCGCTTCGGCGCCGTGCTCGACTCCAGTTGCGACCGGGTCGCCGACGCGGCGGTGTTCTCGACGTTGGCCTGGTGGTTCGCCCGGCACGACCAGCCGGCGTTGCTTGCGGCGTCGCTGCTGTGCCTGGTGCTGGGGTCGCTGACCTCCTACATCAAAGCCCGGGCCGAGGGCGCCGGTTTCACCTGCGATGTCGGCATCGCCGAGCGGACCGAGCGGCTGATCATCGTGCTGGTGGGCACCGGCCTGACCGGGTGGCCATTCGGGGTGCCCTACGCCCAGGCGATCGCCCTCTGGGTGCTCGCGGCGGCCTCGGCGGTCACCGTCGGCCAGCGGCTGGCGACCGTGTGGCGGCAGTCCCGGACGCAGCCGGCGTGAAGGCGGCCGGTGGCTGGCTGAGCACCGCCGGCTACGCCGCCGGATGGCGAGTGGTCAGGGCGCTGCCGGCGCCACTGGCCGGCCGGTTGTTCGCCGCGGCCGCGGACCTGGCGGTACGCCGCAACGGGCGGTCGGTGCGGCAACTGCGCAGCAACCTGGCCCGGGTGGCCGGACCTGAGGCAGGCCCGGCGGAGCTGGACCGGCTGGTCCGGGCCGGCATGCGTTCCTATGCCCGCTACTGGTTAGAGACCTTCCGGCTGCCCAGCATGGATGTCGACCGGATCATCGCCGGGGTGCGCACCGACGGGGCGGCCAACGTCGACCAGGCCATGGCCGCCGGTCAGGGCGCGGTCTTCGCGCTGCCGCACAGCGGTAACTGGGACATCGCCGGGCTGTGGCTGGTGCAGCGCGGCTACCCGTTCAGCACGGTGGCCGAACGGCTCAAGCCCGAGTCGCTGTTCGACCGGTTCGTGGCCTACCGGGAGAGCCTGGGAATGCGGGTGCTGCCCCTGACCGGGGGGCCGCGGCCGCCGATGCAGGTGCTGGCCGAGCGGTTGCGGGCCGGTGAGGCGGTGTGCCTGGTCGCTGACCGGGACCTGTCCAGGAACGGGATCGACGTCCAGTTCTTCGGCGAGCCGACCCGGATGCCGGCCGGGCCGGCGCTGCTGGCCGCGACCACCGGCGCGGCGCTGATTCCGGTGCACCTGTACTTCGACGGCGACGGTTGGGGGCAGTGGATCGGCCAGCCGATCGAGCTCGGTGAGGGGTCGCTGCGAACCAGGGTGCACCGTGGCACCCAGGCGCTGGCCAGCGCCTTCGAGTCCCGCATCGCCCGGCGCCCTGAGGACTGGCACATGCTGCAACGGCTCTGGCTCGCCGACCTGGATCAGGCCCGGCTCGTCGCCGGCCGGTCGTGAGGACCGCCGCGGCATGAGGATCGGCATCGTCTGCCCCTACCTGTGGGACATCCCCGGCGGCGTCCAGGCGCACGTGCGGGATCTGGCGGAGACCCTGATCGGGCTGGGTCACCAGGTGTCGGTGCTGGCGCCGGGGGAGGAGGACTCGCCGAGCCTGCCCGGGTACGTGGTGGCGGCCGGCAAGACCGTGCCCATCCCGTACAACGGCTCGGTGGCCCGGCTGCAGTTCGGGCTGGTCTCGGCCACCCGGGTGCGCCGCTGGCTGCGCCAGGGCGAGTTCGACGTGGTGCACGTGCACGAGCCGGCCCCGCCGAGCCTGTCGCTGCTGACGGTGCTGCTCGCTGACGCCCCGCTGGTGGCCACCTTTCACGCCGCTTCCAGCCGCTCCCGGTTCCTGACGATGTTCGACAGCGCGGTGC
The DNA here is from genome assembly GCA_036399055.1 of Jatrophihabitans sp. NCBI lineage: Bacteria > Bacillati > Actinomycetota > Actinomycetes > Jatrophihabitantales > Jatrophihabitantaceae > Jatrophihabitans > Jatrophihabitans sp. The sequence continues at coordinate 5,352 of DASWNX010000036.1, read as the reverse complement.
AGGCCCTGCTGGAGCGCCTGTCGGGACGGATCGCGGTGTCCCAGGCGGCCCGCAAGATGATCATGGAGCACCTCGGGTCGGACGCCGTGGTGATCCCCAACGGGGTGTCGGTGAGCGCCTACGCCCGAGCCCAGCCGCTGCCGGGCTATCCGCGTGACCCGGCGCTGGGCGGTGTCATCGGCTTCATCGGCCGCTACGACGAGCCCCGCAAGGGGATGTCGGTGCTGCTGGCGGCGATGACCGAGCTGGTCAGCCACCGCCCGGGCGTGCGGCTGCTGGTGGCCGGCCGCGGGCAGGATCAGGACTTTCTCGACAAGCTGCCGGACTCGCTGCGCGGTTCGGTGGTGATGCTGGGTATGGTGAGCGAGCAGGACAAGGCGGCGTTGCTGCGCAGCGTGGACGTCTATGTCGCTCCGAACACCGGCGGCGAGAGCTTCGGCATCATCCTGCTGGAGGCGCTTGCCGCCGGCGCGGCGATCGTGGCCAGCGACCTGCCCGCGTTTCGCCGGGTGCTCGACCCCGCCGACCCAGCCGACTCCGATCAGGCCGGAGTGCCCCGGCCTGGCAGCCAGGCTCGGGCCGATTGGCGCTCCGGGGCGTCCTCGCCGCGGCGCCGCGGTGAGGACCGGGCCGATGGCCAGCTCGTGCGAGCCGGGTTGCTGTTTCGCAACCGGGACGCCGACGGGCTGGCTCGGGCACTGGAACGCGCGCTGTCAGACCAGGCGCTGCGCTCCCAGCTTGCCGCCGCCGGCGCCGAGGTGGTCCGGCCCTATGACTGGCAGCTGGTCGCCGCCCAGATCCTGCGGGTGTACGAGATCGCGATCGCCGCGACCGTCCGAACCTGAGCGGCGTAAACCCGCTGTTAGCGAGCCTCCCGGCGCGCTTGGGTCGAAGTTTGTAACCTGGCCCCGTGCTATCGGCGGGCTGGCTGATCGCGGCGGTCCTCGTCGCGATCTTGCTGACTGCCTGGGTCACCCTCACGCTGACCCGGCTGGATCGGTTGCACGCTCGGGTGGACGCGGCGCAGGCGGCGCTGGACGCCCAGCTCGTCCGGCGGGCCGCGGCGCTGCTGCACCTGGCCGAGCGGCCGGACTCCGGCCTGGCGCCCGGGCGGGCGGAGGAGCTGATCGACACGGCTCGGTCGGCCTTGGCGGTGCGGCAATGGCAGGAGTCCGACCGCGGTGTCGTGGAGAACCAGGTCGGGCGCGCCATCGCCGGCTTGCAGCAGGACCGCCCGCGGCTGCCGCTCGAGGCGGTCACCGAACTGGCCGAGGCGGCGACCCGGGTGATGATCGCACGGCGGTTCTTCAACGACGCGGTCCGCGACACTCGTACGCTGCGGGCGCGCAGAATGCCCCGGTTGTTACACCTGGCTGGTCGCCGGGAACTGCCGTTGTTCTTCGACATCGACGACACCAGCATGTTCGCAGAGAGCCCGACGCCCGACCAGCGGCCGGGCGCCACCCCCTGACCCACGACCGGACTCAGGCCCTCAGACCCACCGATCACCGACCGACCACCGACCGATCACCGACCGACCGATCACCGACCGACCGCCTGACCGCCTGACCGCCTGACCGCCTGACTTGTCCCATGACGGCTGAACAACCAGCCTCGACCGCAGGGAGCACCGAAATGATCGCCGGACTGTCCAAGGCTCAAGCCCTGACCGCCGGGGGCGCCGTCGCGGTCCTGGTGATCGGCGGCGCGTCGGCCATGGCGCTGCGCGGCGGTGACAGCGTCGCGCCGGTCAGCTCGGCGCCCGCGTCCAGCTCGGCCTCCGCCACTGCGACGGCGACCGGCACGCCCAGCGCCAAGCCCAGCGCCAAGCCGAGCGCCAAGCCGGCGGCGGCGGTCAACCCGCTGACCGGCGTCGGCAAGCCGCCGGCGGGCCCGATCCTGGCGGTCAAGATCGATGACACCGGCAACGGCCGGCCCGCGGTGGGCCTGGACAAGGCCGACGTGGTCTACATCGAGCAGGTCGAGGGCGGCCTGACCCGGATGATCGCGGTGTTCGGCACCCACAAGCCGGTGGTGGAACCCGTCCGCAGCGTCCGGCCCAACGACGCCGAGCTGCTCAGCCAGTACGGCGCCATCTCACTGGTCGCCTCCGGTGGCTCCGCCGACTCCGTGGCCAGACTGGACGCCTCGCTCGTCGAGGGCGTCATCCTCGACCGCGGGGCCCCGGGCTTCTCCCGCGACGCCAACCGGCCGGCCCCGTACAACGTGCAGTCCAACCTGGCCCAGGTCGCCGCGGCGGTGCGCACCGCTGGTTCTCGTGACGTCGGCTTCAGGTGGGCCAGGACCGACCCCCGGGTGAGGACGGCGCCCGCCACGGCAGGCGTGCGCACCGTGGTCGGCAACACGCCGGTCAGCTTCGACTGGGAGCCGACGATCGGCAAGTACGCCCGGACGATAGGCGGCGGGCACGTCCACACCGCTGACGGAGCTTTGGTGGCCACCCCCAACGTGCTGGTGCAGCTGTGCGAGGTCGAGGTCAACTACGGCAACATCGACACGGCCGGAAATCCCTCGCAGCACACCAAGACGGTCGGATCCGGCCGGGTGGTGCTGTTTCGAGGAGGGCACCGGATCGAGGGCAAGTGGTCGCGGCCCTCAGCCGGCGCGCCGACCAGGTTCACCGACCTGAAGGGCAAGCCGTTGCTGCTGGCGCCCGGCGGCGCCTACGTCGTGCTCGCGGCCAAGGGGGCGCCGGTTTAGGCCGGCCCGGCCCGGCCCGGCCCGGCGCGGGAGCGGCTCCGGCCCGGCCCAAAGGCCGGATGTGGCAAGGAGCGCTCGGTGACCCGGCTCGTGGGGCCGTAGAATGCGGGGCATGACTTCTCAGCACGGCAGCGCCGACAGCAGCACCTCGTCACCGGGCACCCCCTCCGTTGGCACCGCGCGCGTCAAGCGCGGCATGGCAGAGATGCTCAAGGGCGGCGTCATCATGGACGTCGTCACGGCCGAGCAGGCCAAGATCGCCGAAGACTCCGGCGCGGTGGCGGTGATGGCGCTCGAGCGGGTGCCGGCCGACATCCGCGCTCAGGGCGGGGTGTCCCGGATGAGCGACCCCGACATGATCGACTCGATCATCTCGGCGGTCTCGATCCCGGTGATGGCCAAGGCCCGGATCGGGCATTTCGTCGAGGCGCAGGTGCTGCAGGCGCTCGGCGTGGACTACGTCGACGAGTCCGAGGTCCTGACCCCGGCTGACTACGCCAACCACATCGACAAGTGGCGGTTCACGGTTCCCTTCGTCTGCGGCGCCACCAACCTGGGCGAGGCGCTGCGGCGGATCACCGAGGGCGCGGCCATGATCCGGTCCAAGGGTGAGGCCGGCACCGGCGACGTGTCCAACGCCACCACTCACATGCGCAAGATCGGCGGTGAGATCAGGCGGCTGACGTCGTTGTCGCCCGACGAGCTGTTCGTCGCGGCCAAGGAGCTGCAGGCGCCGTACGAGCTGGTCGCCGAGGTCGCCAAGCTGGGCAAGCTGCCGGTGGTGCTGTTCACCGCCGGCGGCATCGCGACGCCGGCCGACGCCGCCATGATGATGCAGCTGGGCGCTGAGGGGGTCTTCGTCGGCTCGGGCATCTTCAAGTCCGGCAATCCGGCCCAGCGCGCCGAGGCGATCGTCAAGGCGACGACCTTCTTCGACGACCCGGACGTGCTGGCCAAGGTCTCGCGGGGGCTGGGCGAGGCCATGGTCGGCATCAACGTCGAGGACATCCCACAGCCGCACCGGCTCGCCGAGCGCGGCTGGTAGAGACCACCAGCGACAAGGATCAGGGAGCAGCGCTCATGTGCCGCAGCATCAAGACGCTTCGTCCGCCCTACACCGAGGACGCCACCTCCGAGGACAGCCGAGCGGCGGCATTGCAGTACGTGCGCAAGGTCGCCGGGATGCGCAGTCCGTCCAAGGCCAACCACGAGGCCTTCGACGCGGCGGTGGCCCAGATCGCGGCGGTCACTGATGAGTTGCTGGCCAGCCTGGTGCTGCCGGCACGCGCCACGGCCAGTCGATAACGAGTGAGCGATTCCGGGCCACTGATCGGCGTACTGGCACTGCAGGGCGACGTCCGCGAGCACCTGGCCGCGCTGCGCGCGGTCGGCGCGCGGGCGCTGCCGGTCCGGCGCCTGTCCGAGCTCGAAGCCGTCGACGGCCTGGTGATACCGGGCGGCGAGTCGACCACGATCGTCAAGCTGGCTCACTCCTTCGAGCTGTTCGAGCCGCTGCACAAGCGGATCGCAGCCGGGATGCCCACCTACGGCTCGTGCGCCGGGATGATCCTGCTGGCTGATCGGATCCTCGACGGCGCCGCTGACCAGGACACCTTCGGCGGCATCGACATGACCGTGCGGCGTAACGCCTTCGGCAGGCAGGTGGAGTCCTTCGAGGAGCCGGTGCCGGTCGAGGGCATCCCGGGCGGCCCGGTGACCGCGGTGTTCATCCGCGCGCCCTGGGTCGAGGACGTCGGCCCGCAGGCGCGCGTCCTCGCTCGCGTGAAGTCCGGACCGGCGGCGGGTAGAGTCGTCGGGATTCGCCAGCAGCACCTGCTGGCCACGTCTTTCCACCCTGAGCTCACCGGTGACGCGCGAGTGCACGGGTACTTTCTGGAGATGGTGCGGGAGGCCGATCAGCCGCCCGCCACGAGCAGGGACGAGCAGTGAGTGAGCATCGCAGGCGCGCTGGCGCCGAGGAGCGGAGCGAACACGCGATGAGCGCTTGCGCGAAGAGTAGAGATGAGTGGGCATGAGCGGCCATTCCAAGTGGGCCACCACCAAGCACAAGAAGGCTGTCGTCGACGCCAAGCGCGGCAAGATGTTCGCCAAGCTGATCAAGAACATCGAGGTCGCCGCCCGTACCGGTGGTGGTGACCCGACCGGCAACCCGACCCTCTTCGACGCGATCCAGAAGGCCCGCAAGACCTCGGTGCCGCTGGACAACATCGAGCGCGCGGTCAAGCGCGGCTCGGGCGCCGAGGCCGGCGGGGCCGACTGGCAGACCATCATGTACGAGGGCTACGGACCCTCCGGCGTGGCCGTGCTCATCGAGTGCCTGACCGACAACCGCAACCGGGCGGCCAGCGAGGTGCGGACCGCGATGACCCGCAACGGCGGCAACATGGCCGATCCGGGCTCGGTGTCCTACCTGTTCAGCCGCAAGGGAGTGGTGATCGTCGCCAAGGACGGCCTCACCGAGGACGACGTGCTCGCCGCGGTGCTGGAGGCCGGCGCCGAGGAGGTCAACGACCTCGGCGACACCTTCGAGGTGGTCAGCGAGCCGAACGACATGGTCGCCGTCCGCACCGCGTTGCAGGACGCCGGGATGGACTACGACTCGGCCGAGTC